>CALIEE010000120.1 GCA_938022485.1 uncultured bacterium
ATAGGTTCAGAAAAGAAAGTCCAGAGAACATAGCTAAGTTAAAAATCCTTTTTTAGGAAATGTCCCTAGCACCAGTTCGGAAAGCTCTTCAGCGCTGGAGCAGCTGACAAAGCCCATCGCATTTTTTGCACAATAGTTTTCTAATGCAGCAATGTGCTCCTTAAGTAGTCTTTGATATTTTTTTCTAACATCTCCATTTACAACTAGGCGATATTCATTACCTGTTTCACTATCCACAGCTAGAGATTCTGAACTATCATCCAGAACCAACTCATTTGGCGAGAGAACTTGTAAAACTGAAATATCAAAATTCCTAGCTTTTAGAAGATCAAGTCCAGCAATAAACTCGTCTAGCTCAAACATAAAATCTGAAATGATGTAACATTTGCCAGGAGATTTTTGCCTGGCAATGGCTGCTCTCACACTTTCAGTGAAGTTTATATTTTGATCGGGCTTGAATTTTTTTAGATAGCGAAAAGCTCTTGAGGCAGATTGTGGCCCCGTATACTTAGGTGAAACGTCTTGGCCCAGAACTGAGAGCCTAAGAGAATCATTATCCGTTAAAGCAACAAAGCCAAGAGAAAGAGCAATATTAGAAGCAAGCTCGAACTTAGTTTTCCCTAGAGGAAAAGCCATGGAGGGGCTACTGTCGATCAGTACGTTTACTTCAAGGTCTTGCTCCTCTCGGAACTGACGCACATACATTCGGTCAGTTCTGGCGTAAACCTGCCAATCTATATGTCGAAAGTCGTCGCCAGGCGTGTATTGTCTGTAGTCAGCGAATTCTAGACCTTGGCCTTTCTTTCTGGATCGATGAATACCTTGTCGTGAGCCAAGAAAGGTTTTTCTAGTTTTTATTTTCAGCTGTTGAAGTCTTCTAAAAAAGTCTGAGGTAAACGGAGCTTCCATTTTTCAGC
This sequence comes from uncultured bacterium, assembly GCA_938022485.1. Taxonomy (GTDB): domain Bacteria; phylum Bdellovibrionota_C; class UBA2361; order SZUA-149; family CALKYB01; genus CALKYB01. The sequence goes on from CALIEE010000120.1 coordinate 918, forward strand.
CAGACTATTTACTTACTTCTTCAACAATTTGGTCAGTGGAGATTCCTTCAGCTTCAGCTTGATAATTTAGGATTATTCGGTGTCTCAAAGCTGGTAAAGTAGCCGCCTTTATATCCTCAACGGCTAAGTTTAGCCGGCCATCCAGCAGAGCGAAGACTTTTGCTGCCAGTAGTACGGACTGAGCCCCTCTAGGACCTGGCCCAAAACGAACATATTCCGAGACCATATTGGTGGCGCTGTTGGATTCAGGAGTTAAGGCAAAGATAGTTCCCACTAGGAGATCTTCGAGCGGTGGAGCCACTGTAACTTGTCTAACCAACTCTCTCATCGACATAACAGCTTCGGTTGTTCTTTCTGGGTCGATTATTGCTTCAACCTTGTGGCTTGAGGCTCCAGTTGTTCGACTAAGAATTTCTTTTAAAGCACTTGGTGCAGGAGCTTTAAGCAGAAGCTTGAATAGAAACCGGTCAAGTTGGGCCTCTGGCAGTGGGTAAGTTCCTTCCAGCTCCACAGGGTTTTGAGTTGCTAAGACGAAGAATGGACGAGGTAGGCTATAGGACTCACCTAAAATACTAACTTGTTTCTCTTCCATTGCTTCAAGTAGAGCGGACTGAGTTTTTGGCCCTGCTCTATTTACTTCATCTGCTAAAACTATGTTGGCAAAAACGGGGCCTTCTTTGAACTGGAAGGAGCGGCGCCCTGTTTCATCTTCAGTTAGAACTTGCGTGCCTGTGATGTCACTGGGCATCAGGTCTGAAGTGAATTGGATCCGATTAAAGCTAAGACCCATCGCGTCAGCTATAGACTTAACCAGTAAAGTTTTTCCAAGGCCAGGAGCCCCTTCAAGTAAAACATGGCCACCAGCAAACATAGCAGCTAAAGTAAACTTTACTATGTCCTCATTGCCGACAATAACTTTGCCGATTTCTTGTTGAATAGCCTGAAAGTTGCCCTGAAAATTTTCTACAGCTTGGTCAAAATTTTCAGTGTTGGCGGTCGACAATTGGTTCATGGTGATGGAAGTAAAGAAACGGAATTATTATTCTATTATAGTCTGGTAGTTTAGCCTCAGAACAATAGACGATCAAGGAGTCAAAGCTTATCAGCAAGCCTAGAAAAGACCGTCATACTCCACGGGAATAGGTTGACGCTCCGATGAGCCCTGCTCTTCAGGTTTTTTGAATTGGTCACTCTGAATTTTGGTCTTAGCCCTAGCTCCTGGCTTACCCTGATATATTTTGTTATCAGACTTTCCGAGTTTGCCAGGGTTAACTTCGCCCGTTTCAGGTAGCTCAATCCTTTCCTTGACTGCGGTCTTTTCTTTAGAAAGGTCTTCTCCCCCAGAGAAAGGCCCATAGCGCTCAGCCTGTTTTCCAGCCTGTGGAGTTTTCTCAGGGTTCTTATTGCCCTGTCCTTTGCTACTTCCAGCCGAGGATTTGTTTTTGCCAGGAGCTTCGCTTGGCTTGTTAGGTTTTTTTTCTCCACCTTTGCCCTGATTACCAGATTTATCAGGTTGCTTTTGATTTCCCTTGCCTTGCGGATCTCCTTTTTGGTCCTGTTGGTTTTGGTTGTTTTCTTTCTTTTGACCTTCTTTATTATTTTTCGGATCAGACTTTTTTCCGTCACCAGATTTTTGACCACTGGATTGATTGCCTTCAGCCTGTTTTTGGTCCTCCTTACCCTGTTTCTTCTTATCTTCAGATTGTTTTTTCCCAGGTTTGTTATTGTCGGGAGATTGTTTTTCTTGATTCTGTTTTTGCTCAGACTTGGAATTTTTGTCCTTACTCTTTTTCTGAATTTTTTCTAACTCTTGTTTGACAGACTCTAGCTTGTCTTTCTTAGATTCTGGATCTGATCCCGTTTTAGAAGACTCTTTCGAATCTTTGTTTTTGCCTTTTTGGCCTGATTTTTGTTGACTTTGAGCATTGGCTTCTTGCTTTGGATCTCCTTGCTTACTACCCTTTTCACCAACCTGTTGATTTTCTGCCTCAGACTTATTTTGGGCATCACCCTTTTTTGCCCCTGTAGAATCTTTTCCCGATTGCTTTTCGCCTTGTTGATTTTGTTGGCTCCCAGACTTCCCCTTGCCTTTACCTTCTCCAACACCAGTTTGATTTTCTTTAGGTGATTCAGACTGTTTTTCTTGAGCTGAGTTAGCGGGCTTTGGCGAATCTTGTTTCTTGTCTTGTCGTTTGCCCTGACCCTGGTTGTTTTCTGAAGGATCTTCTGAGTTTTGTTGACTATCTTTAGCCGCTTGCTCTTCCTTTTGTTGGTCGGACTTATCCTCTTTTTTCTCTTTTTGCTCCCGGTCTTGTTTCTGAGATTCAGAATTTTGGCTCTGCTCTCTTTCCTTTTTTTCTAATAAATCTTGTTGTTCTAGATCTTCCGAGAGTTCTTGGATTTGTTCTAAGCTTTCCTGGAGTTGCTCTTGAACCTCATCGCTATAGAGACCTTGCTCTTGAACGGTCTCGGCCAGTTCTTCGAGACTTTGGTTCAAAGATTGAGGTAGGTTTTCATCTCGAAGTTCTAGAATCTCTTCTGCTTGTT
>CALIEE010000121.1 GCA_938022485.1 uncultured bacterium
TATTAGCCGGTTTAATATCCCGGTGAATAACGCCTTCAGAATGAGCGTAGTCAATTGCACTAGCAATTTGAAATAAGTAATGAACGCAATGCAAAGGATCCAACTTCCCTTTTTTCTCAAGTATCTCATCAAGAGTTTCACCTTCAACAAACTCCATAACAATAAAAGGATTTCCGGCTTCCGTGTTACCTGTGTCAAAGACAGTAATTAAATTTGGATGACGCAGTCTCCCAGCTGACTGGGACTCCATTCTAAATCTTTCCAACACTTCTTGCTCTTGAGAGTCTACTACCTCGTCAAGAGTAGAAGTTGAGTTTAGAGTTTTAATAGCTACATTTCGGCCAATACCAGGATCCAGTGCTTTATAGACGATGCCCGTAGCCCCTTTACCTATAACGCTCTTAACTTCGTATTTTCCAATAGAATCGAAATCGGCCATGATTAATTACCCTAAATTGAATACCTGACTTCGAAAAGTCAAAGCATCTAACCATCTCTTCTGAGACTCAATATCCTTCCTTCCAATCTTCACTTCTCTAACCTTAAGCATGGTGTATCACGATAGTCCTCTATTAACTCTAACGGATAGAGCCGGAGAAATCCCTCATAACAGAAAGCCAATGCTCGATCATACCTGGAACCACTAAAGCTAGGAAAAGAAAAAATCCTGCCAAAACCAAGATTGACATGAGTTCAAAAACCTTAGGCTCCATTAACCGAAAATTCAGAGAAATGAAGCGATTTTGAGCTCTAGCAATACCTGATAACTCAGTAGCCTCAGCCTGCTCTTCTTCTAATTTTCGTTTACCTGCCTCAGACCAAGCTTTCCAAGCCTCATTCTTTTTAGCTCGGTGACGGGCGTCCCCTAAAAGCTGGTGCGGATACTGATCGCCCAGCACAGCTCTGGCTTCTTCTTCAGTTCCTTTGACCACCTGTCCCTCTGGACCTACAAACTCAACCAATGAATCTTCAGGCACCTGAGCCTCTGCACCTGTCAGCTGAGTGGCGGCATCGGAAATCAACTGCTCGACTTCCTCCTTACTTTCATCTGCTGGACCAACATCAGGATCCACAGTATCTCTCAATTTTAGCTCACCGGGAAGGTGCGGAGCGTCAACTTCTATAGACCCTGACTCAGCTAACTCAATGACTATCTCCCTCAACTCTTTCTCACAAAGTAGAGCAGCGTTATATACATTCTTAAAATTATTCATTTGTCCGATGTGATCAAAAACCTTGTAGGTCAAGGGTTTCCTTGATTTCGGTTTAGACACCCTGCTAAGCAAAGTTCTAACGTCAGTTGTGGAACCTACTGTGTTCGCAAAACTTTCATCAGAGTCAGCCATTTCAATTAAGTCTAACATTAAATGCCCAGGGGATAGATTTAATTCAAAATCATGTCCAAGTCTCACAATTCTTGGAGTGAATTTGAACTTTCCCGTCCTAAAGTTTCTTAGACGATGGAGTCTATCTAATTCGTAAGCTCTCTTAGCGGCAGTAAATTCCTCCCGAGTAACAATAGCCCCATCAATTAGATTATCTGCTAGTAGCTTAACTCCAACAGGAGACTTAACATAGGCCACCGCAAGCTTGTCCGTTATCTTATTGGCAATCTTGAGCTTAGCTACTATGGCTACGGACAAAGGTCGCTTAGAGTCTCTCACCTCAACTACAAGACCATCGGAAAGCAATACCTCTGTAATTTCACCACCAGATTCAATTTCCAACAAACCCTGCCTCCTACGGTAGGAGAGAGTGCGAATAGTTGAGAAAAATTCGCCTTTTTCGAAGTTACCTTCCATTCTAACTTCCTCCTCTCGCTGCACTCTCACGGTGAAATAACAAGGTGAAAGAAGTAATTAAAAGAAAGAGACCCAGAGCTATAGTTAAGAAGAAACTTCCCTTTTCAAGAAAAAGATCTTTAGAGACCGGTAATAACTCCACTGGGTTCTGCAAAGAAATAATAACTAAGCTCGTCAAAACCCCTAAAAGAATAGCTCCTAAAACTGGTCTGTTACCAGCTACCATTCCACCACAAGGAAATCCATGCCAAATAATAGACTTTTTTCTCCCAAAAAACGAACTGTTATCATAACTCTGACGTTCGTCCTCACCTTTACGGAAACGAGCAAACAGACCAATTAATAGTGTTATTCCACCTAGTAGTAATATTAAGCTTAGATTGCCGCCCTTCATTAGCGAACTATAGACCCTATCCTTCCCCAATAAAGACTTAGTTAATTGTACATCTTCACCAGGCAAGGCAACCTTTTTGCTTAGCAAACGTTTAAAGTATCGCTGAAGAAAGCCCTCCCTAGGAAGTGAAGCAAAGATTGGCACTGCCTCCGAACTCTTGAAATCCTCTAACCATTCAATTTTATCTGGATCTAAATCAACCGCTTTTTGATACATAGCTCTGTACCCTACAGGATCCAAGGCAGCCATTTTAACTTGCGCAGTGTTATAATATGCCTCGAAGCTCTGTTCACCAGTTCTAAGAAGATCTTCGAGAATAGCCCCTGCTTCACTTTCCTTAGAATTCCGCAGATAAACAGCTGCTAAGTTAAGTTTGGCCTTGTTGTGTATATCTTCTTTCTTTCGCGTTTGATCAATTATTTTACTGAAAACTTGGGCAGATAACTCATGATCCCCTTCTTGGCCAACAATCTGTCCGTATAGAAATAGGGGCACCAAATCTCCGGGATTTTCTTCGATAGAGATAGCCAAAGATCTCTTATCCTGAGGTGCGTAAGTTCTATTGTTTACATTTTCAACTGCGTAGTTTAAGTCCAAAGAAAGTTGAGGCCCTACTCTTTCTGCAATTAACATTCCTGAACCCCAGCAAATAACAGTCGCTCCTGCTAAAGCGGGCAACCATCTACTGCTATGCAAAAAGAAACCTAACAAAACTGACCAAACACAGACTGCAGGTAGAAGGCCCAAGTAGAGAGGGCAAACTAAAACAATCAACGCCAACACAGGCCCAAGCACCCCACGTAAGTTAAGAGGTATCATTTGAGAAATATTTAGAACCACTGATTCAGCATTTCTACTAAGCTGCAATAGGGCTGTAATAAACAGTGCTATCGTAAAAGATGTCAGACCCACCAGCAGTAAATTCAAAAGCAGACTTGCCAATAATATTGGTGTCCTAGGTAACAAACCAATACTTTTAAAAACCTTACCGACAGAAGCTCCATACCCGATTACTTCTGAGAATCCAGCCGAAAGAAGGCTGACACGAGCATCAAGTGGAGAAAGGGTGTCGGCCCAATGAATTAGAAATTTAGCACTGTTTTTATTCCCTTCTTGGCTCTCCAACCTAGCTTGTCTTAATAAAGTAATTGAAAAATCCGTAAGGTTTAGATACCCGTCCCTAGAAGCCTTGTCTCTGGTAGCCTGAAATCTAACTGCGGCCTCACCGGCCTTATCGTCGTTGTATAAAGTAACACCCTTGAAAAATAGCTGACTTAAAGTCTTAGTTGAGGCCTCGGGCTCGGCTTGAACTACCACCGCCTCCACTTTGTTTTTCTCTTCAAGAACTGAAAGTGCCACTGCCCCACTTTGGGCATGGGCAAAGCTAGGCAACAGAGTCAGTCCAAGTAACAAAAATTTAAAAATACGGTGATTACCAAAAAACATCTTCAAAACCTAAGGGCTAACAAAGCTCCAATAAAAAACTACCTGATACAGCAAAAAGAATGCACTAGACAATCTAAGCAATCGTCCAAGCAGAGGATTTTCCTAAGAGAAAATATTAGAGCGAGGTAAGTAGCTAGAATAAGAGGGAAATTTAGGGCAAAAAACCAGCAAAATAGCTTTAAAAAGGGGGGAAATAAAAACTCGCCTCGGCTAAGCCAAATAGGCTCAAACAGAGGCGAGTGTTAACTAAGACTAGAAAATAAGGCCTAGGCTACTATAACACAGCGTCCTTAAGTGCCTTATTAGGGCTGAGTCGCACGCGTTTCTTTGCAGAAATTCTAATCGGCTCACCAGTTTGAGGGTTTCTTCCCATTCTGGCCTTAGAATGTCTAACCTGTATCTTCCCGATACCTGGTAAAGGAATCTTATATCCTTTCTTTAGAGCAACCTGAATCATTGTAGCAAAGCTATTATAAACTTCTTTGGCTTGCTTCCGGTTATCTAATCCGCAAGATTCTTGAACACAGTCAAAGAACTCTGTCTGGTTGTACTGAACTCCGTTTTTCGGCTTAACAACCTTAGATTGTGGTTTCGCCTTAGTAGTAGTTTTTTTCTTTTTTTTAGCTGGCACTGTATTCGCTCTCCCAAAAAAACAATATTAAATTCGTCACTATAATCCGGCATAAAATATCAGTTTCTAAACCGAAGCATCCAGAAAAAGTGTAATCTTTTATCAATGACAATACTGACCAAGAGACGGCAATTCAAGCGAAAAATCACTCAAAATAGGATTTTTAAAGCGCCACTTATCCACAAGTTTACGGGGGGTTTTTAGACATATTACTAAATTTTTAGGCATTTTCGACGAAATGGGCATGTAACACCTTCACAGCTCGTTCAGCGTCTTGATCCTCTAATGCCATGCTAACCTTAATCTCTGAAGTTGTGATTAGTTCAATATTGATTTTTTCTTGGCCAAGAATCTGAAAGATTTGAGCAGCAATTCCAGGATGATTTCTCATCCCCTCACCCACTATAGAAAGCTTCGCCATTTCAGGTTCAGTCTCAATCCTTACGCCTTCTAAACTCGTACTAGCTAGACCCTGCAAAGCCTTATCTGCTTTCTGCAAATCCTCTCTGGGGACCGTAATACTAAGCTCTGCTCGTCCCGACTCACCTTGACTCTGAACGATCATGTCCACCACTATCCCCACCTCAGCCAAGGCGGTCAGCACAACTCCTGCATTGCCTGGTTGGTCTGGAATATTTCGGACTGTCAATTTTGCTTCGTCTCGACGACAGGTAATTCCTGAAACAACTGCTTCTTCCATCCCTGGATACTCCTCTAAAATTTCTGTTCCTTCTTCATCTGAAAAACTCGAGCAGACC
>CALIEE010000122.1 GCA_938022485.1 uncultured bacterium
TCGGTTAAAGACAATGGTATTGGGATTGAAAGTAGTAATTTAGATAAAGTTTTTGATGTCTTTCATAGACTGCACTCAAAAGAAGAGTATAAGGGGACCGGAATTGGACTTGCAATTTGTAAGAAAATAGCTGAGCATCACGGGGGTAGGATTTCAGCTACCTCTGACGGGAAAAATGGCAGCACTTTCACTTTCTCTCTCAGACTAAAAAACAATAATCCGAATTCGCTGGAGTAACAAATTATGGAATTGTCCCGAAAAGCAGAAATACTCCTGGTCGAGGATAACGAAGCGGATATTCGGCTCACCAAGGAGGCTCTGGAAGAAACTAAGGTTCTAAATAATCTCAGTGTCGTCAAAGACGGGGAAAAGGCTCTGGACTTTGTATTTAAGCGTAAAGGTTTCGAAGAAGCCCCATCCCCAGATCTAATACTTCTGGACCTAAACCTTCCTTACAAATCGGGAAAGGAAGTACTAGCAGAAATCAAATCCCACCCGGAACTGAAAAGCATACCCGTGGTGATGCTTAGCACTTCCCAAGCTAAAGAAGACATAAACGGAGCCTACCTGCTTCACGCTAACTGTTTTCTAAGCAAACCAGTCGATTTTGAGGAATTTGTAAAGCTAACTCAGAAGACAACTTCATACTGGTTGGAAACAGCCAGGCTCCCTGAACTACAGTAATAAAAGTTCGGAGACCCTCCTTTTCCACGAGGCGACTTCATTCTTCCTCTAACAGCCAGATCTCTAACTAGACTGGTAGTTAAACCGACTGGTGAAATGAAAGCCTGAATTACCCACCTCTGAGTCGCTCTCAACCCAAGCTCTACCAGACATCAATTCTACAAGCCTAGCGCTTACGGCTAAGCCAAGCCCCATGCTACCATATTTTCTAGCGGAGGAAGCGTCAGCTTGAGCAAAAGACTCAAAAATCAACTTCTGTTTTTCAAGCGGTATATCAGCCGACTTCAAAACGACGGCGAAATGAATATCGCAATACTTTTCTTTTTGCTCTTCAACTGAAGCCTCTACCTCGATTTCCCCACCGTACTGCGCATGGGAAATAAAGTTGGAGATAAAGTTCCTAAGCACTTGGCTTAGCCTTTCAATATCACCTCTAAGAGCGTCGGGCACTTGCTGATCAACCTTAACACTTATTGAAATATCTTTGTGCTTCGCTCTTTCACCGATAATAGAAACTATTTCATTCAAGAAATCACGAAACTTAAAATCTACTCGATTTAGACTAAGTCCACCTGCATCGATCTTGGTAAAATCAATAATATCATTAAAAAGAGCAAGCAAGGTTTGAGCTGAGTCCTTAACAGTGATCAAATCTTCCTTGGTGGAGTCTGATAAATTATCTGTCAAGCCATGCTCTGCTGCCCTGATAATACTAAAAAGCGGTGAATGAATTTCATTGGTCAAATTAACCAACATTTCACCTCGCGTCTTGGCAGCACGCTCCACCTGCTCCAACGAATTCTCCATTCGATTTCTAATTTCAAATCGCTCAATGGCGTAAGACAAAGAGCGCTGCAGCAAAGGACCAGTAAGGGCTTCTTTAGCTAAAAAATCCTGGGCGCCAGCTTGAACTGCCTCCTTGGCCATTGCAGGATCCTTGAGACCACTCACTACCACCACTGGAGTTCTCGGGGCGACTGCCCGAAAACTATAATAGGCATCCAAGCCTTTAGCGTCAGGTAGAGTAAGATCTAACATCACTATATCTATATGACGCTCACCAACTATCTCTAAACCCTTCGAGAAACTCTCAGCCCAGTGCAAATTGAAGCTAAACTCATCGCTAACATCCGCCAACATTTCCTTAATGAGGACAAAGTCACCTTGATTATCTTCTATAACGAGTATTTCAATCATTTAACAAAAATTGCTGGTTGTCTACGACACAGACCTCAAGTGTCTTAGTATAACCTCCTCAGGCTGGCATGGCCAACAACAAATAGGTATCACCGTAACTAAATGGCTGCCCCCAAGCTCTTCGCCACAAAATAGCCCACTTGATAACGAGCATATACTCCAGAATCACCGGCAATCTCAGCAACTTTTTGGACTTTTAAACTTGCCGCTCTGTCGTAATTAATCGCCATTTGACGCAGCTGGGTCGGACTGAAGCTATCTACTACGCTGCTAGGAGCAGAAGTTCTAACACCTCTTTGCTTCAAGGAATGCATAAACTCCCAGAAGTTTTTAAAATACTCAAAGTGAGTTTTTACTTCCGAACTAGAAACTTCAAAACCGGCTTCAATTAAACTATTTTCGATCTTAGCTCGATTTGGAAAACCGAAAACACGTTTTCTATTACTAGCTATGTCCACTGAGTCAGATAACTCTCGAAAAGTGCCATTTAACATAATAGAAAAAGCTAATTTTCCACCTGGATTTATCAACTCTCCCAAACGACTGAATAATACGGGAAAATCATCAAACCAGTGAAAGCAACAGGAACTCAGAACTAATTTATACCTATTCTTTTTTTCTAACTCCGAAAAGTCCTTAGCAACCATTCCCAGGTTAGAGGAAAACTTTCGCTTCAGTTCACCAAGCATGCCATCCGAGCTATCAACCACATCTACTACTAAAATAGGATTTTTTGCCAAATACTTTTCCGATAGAATTCCAGTTCCGGCCCCTACTTCCAATATACGTTCGGCACTACTCAATTCTTCCTGTGAAATGAAGTCAAGCAAGTTTTCCGCGATAGCGCTTTGCACTACTGCATGCTCTTCATATACTGAGGCAGCCTTTGAAAAATTTCTTGCTACTAGGTTTTCCTCTTCCATCTGACTACAAATTATCTAAAAATTCAGAAATTCCCTTTTCCCAAACAGTGTCTCTCGAAAAAACAAAATTATGACCCCCTTGCTCAACTTCAACAAATCTAGAGTCAGGAATCAAACAAGCCAGTCTTTCACCAGCAGCAAAAGGAATAAGACTGTCCTGCCGACCATGCAATACCATTGTAGGTATATTGATTTCACTGAGAGAGGAGTCAAGATCAATAGTCGATAAAACTTCTAAACCATGTTTCAGAAAACTATCCTCAATTCTCATAAACCTCTCCAACAAAGCCGACTCTGCATTTCCATGCACGAGCTTGATAAACTTTTCCCCGAGCCCGCGCTTGTTCTTATCAAGCCCACGCTTCATAGCTAACAAGGAGGCTGGGGTTGCTGCGTGAATATCTCTTAAGTCGCCACAAAATCTGGAAGTAGTTCCAAGACAAATTAACCCTTGAACATCTTGATTCCGAATTGCAAAATCTAGGGCATATATACCTCCCAGTGACCAACCACAAAGAACAACTTTCCTGCCTAGGTGCTCCTTCCAAATATCAGAAAGATGGTCCCTGGACTTAGCCAAAAGGACTGTGGCACTCATGTCGCTAGGCTCTAACCAAGAAAAGTCATGCCCCCAACCGGTAAGAGCAATAACTACACAGTCGCTTTTAGTCTCGATCTTCAAAATTTCTACCTACTGCCCACCACTTGAGGCCTAAATCCAGAACTAGAAAGAACAGTAACAAACTGATCACAATCCTCTTCACTCAATTTTAGGTTCAGGGATATTCGAAGCCTAGCCAAATGTTCAGGAACTGTTGGCGCACGCATTGCCGTAACGAGAAATCCATTTTCTCTTAAAAAAGAAGAGACCTCCACTGCCCGGTCACTGGCTCCAATAATCAAAGGTACAATATGACTCTCTCCAACACCAAACTCCCAGCCATCATCTTTCAAACATTTTCTGAGATAAGAAGCCAAACTCAATAGCCTTACTCCAGGAGCACTCTCGTGCACTAATCCCAAAGCTGCATCGGCTGCTGCAACAGAAGCTGGAGGAAGGGCAGTGCTGTAAATGAAAGAACGAGCCTTATTAACTAAAAGCTCGGACATCTTAGAGGAACAACAAACCAAGCCACCAAAACTTCCCAAGGCTTTGCTTAGCGTAGCGGTTACTAAAGTGCTTTCAGGATTATAGTTAACTTCTGCCAATAAACCTTGGCCTCGCTTCCCGAAAACTCCAATAGCATGAGCCTCATCCACTAAGAGAATCGCATTGTATTTTTCAGCTATCTCGACAAGTCTAGCTAGGTCAGGACTGTCCCCATCCATACTAAAAACCGACTCAGTAGCAATTAGAACTCGACCCTTAAAACTCACTTCAACAGAAGCTTTAGCTAGCAAACTTTCTAGCTGGTCCAAGTCATTATGAGAATAACGTTTCAATTGAGCGCGAGACAAAATCGCTCCGTCAATTATCGAGGCATGGCAAAGTTGATCTGCAAAAACTCTATCATTTCTACCTACCAACGCTGGAATCACTCCGCTGTTAACATGATATCCCGATCCAAAAACCAAACATGCCTCAGTTCCCAACCAGGTAGCCAACTTCTGCTCAAGCTGCCGGTGAACCTCAAAACTTCCTGTCACCAACCTAGAGGAAGAAGAACTACCCCCTAGGGCTAGGGCAGCTTCAGAAGCCGCTTGCTTCACTTCAAAGTTCTCAGCCAAACCCAAGTAATCGTTTGAAGAAAAGTCCTTGAGAACAGTACTGGGTTGACCTTGGGCTTGGTTCCTAAAAAATAAGCCTCCCCTTCGGTCCAGAATATTGAGCTCACGATAAAGACCTCTATCAGACAAAGCTGACAGTGCCTCCTCAATCCATTCGGCAGTTTTATTACTATAGCTTCTTCTGGCTTGCCCCATAGGCCCAGTTCTACCACTGATGCCTTCTGAAAAAAAACCTGCTATAATCCCGTCCTTAATAGACTGAGGTAAAACCCATTAAAACTAGATAATTATTCAAAGACATTGGGGTAATTTTGAAAGAAGAACTGTATAGCAAGGGTCCTGAGGCAATAGGCCAGTTGGTTGCCAGCTCTAAAGTTACCGGCTCTAAAGCCACTAGCGACAAAGACGACCTTGGCTTTGAAGGCGTTAAGGCCTTGTTCGCTTCCGAAGCTGATTCTCTAATAAAAATTGAGCAGGAGATTAGATCTCATCTTGGAGCAGATCTCTCTCTACTTACTGAGATATCAGAATACCTATTGCAACTAGGTGGCAAGAGAATTCGCCCTCTTCTTTGCTGCTTTTCTTCCAGACTCTTTGGACAGCCAGTAGCTTCCAAAGAAATAATTTCTGCCTCCGCTGGCATAGAAATCATACACATGGCTACTTTGCTACACGACGACATTATTGACCGTTCACTGGTTCGTCGTCACAGCGAATCGGCTTTTAGCAAGTTTGGACAAACTCCCACCCTACTTACCGGAGACTTTTTACTGGTTAGGGCATTTGGTATTTGTTCGAGACTGGGCTCATTCGTAGCAGGAAATACTGAGAAGGCCTGCGTTGAACTAACGGAAGGCGAATTGATGGAAGGTCACCTTGGAGCTGGAAGAGAGGTTTCTTTAGAAGACTACATAACAATTGGTTCCAAAAAAACTGCTTCACTATTTGGTTTGGCCACTGCTATAGCGGCTCATTACTGCGCCAGTGACAGGGGTGATATCGAAAAACTAAGAAAATTTGGAATTCATACCGGTATACTGTTTCAGATGGTGGATGATATTTTAGACATCGCTGCTGACCGATCTATGCTCGGAAAGCCTGGTGGAATCGACCTAAGACAGAAAGTTCCAACTCTGGTTAATGTTCTTTGGACTCAATTGGAACCCGAGAAAGCGACTGAGTTTTTTGCTCAAGCTGAATATAGCGACAGCCAAATAGAAGAGACTAGGCAGTACTTGATGAAGTCTGAAGTTATAGACCAAGCAATGCAACAAATTAAAATTCAACATCAAACAGCAAAAGATTTATTGGACAACTTAGGCTCGCCTGAAGTGGACCCAACTATCAAAGCCAAACTAGTTGAACTTCTTGATTATACGGTTAATAGAATTCCCGAGAATCCAGCATGAGTAACGCCAAGCCACAATCTCTCTGCTTCCCAGTTGAGGTAGAGAGAATAAAATCTTCGAAAGAAGGAGGCCTAAGAATCAGTTGGAGTGATGGGGTTGAGACTTTGCTCAGCTCTAAAACTCTCAGAATTCAATGTCCCTGTGCTACTTGTGTCGAGGAAAGAGGCGAGTCAAACCACAATACTCCCCTTACCCCAGTTTCTGGCCGAGCCAGGTTGAGCATCGCCTCCGAGGTTAAAGGAAATATATATAGCCTTGAAGCAGTAAGACCCGTGGGCAACTATGCTCTAAACCTTAGTTGGGAAGATGGGCATAAAACAGGAATTTATTCTTGGGCACTGCTAAGAAGCCTCGCTACCAATTCCTAAAAATTCCGGTTCTTAACGTATCATCACCACTAAGATCGATACCCAAAGATAGATGTTGGCCAAAACTACAACCTCAACGTATAGTTTTGCCATGAAAACCAATATAAGAACTGGACTTCAAAGACTTGTTGCTGACAACTTTGCTCAGTTGAGTGGTGCTAAGGCGGGAGTTATTTCAAACCACTCCGCGATTGATGAAAGGGGTAGTCATCTAGTTGACCTTCTGGTCGAAAGCAAAAAATGTTCGATAACAAGACTTTTCTCTCCTGAACACGGCTTTCGCGGTGACGCTCAAGACATGGAAAGTGTTGAAAGCTACCAAGACCCTAAAACTGGGTTAGAAGTTATCAGTCTTTACGGTTCCAGTGAGAGTAGCCTCGTTCCTTCAGAGAAATACCTCAGTGACTTAGATATTGTTGTCTTCGACATCC
>CALIEE010000123.1 GCA_938022485.1 uncultured bacterium
AGTCCCCATTCTCTATCATTTCAATGCCCCAATCTTAGCTTTCGGCCGTCAGGGCCACTTCCCGCAATTAAATAATATGATATCTTGCTCTCAATCGTCCGTTCAGACAGACGCACCCAGGGGAAATGTTCATATGAAAAGGCTAGTTTTTTATTTTGTTGCCACTGCGCAGCTACTCTTTTACATGCCAGAGCCTGCTTTGGCTGAGAAGCCTTCCGGCGCTAGCAGCAAAAACAAGCCCATGCTCGGTTGGATTGAAAAGGTTCAGATTAAACCTGACAACTTAATGATGCATGCCAAACTCGCTCCCGGTAGTGAAACGTCTTCAGTCGGAGCTACTAATGTAAAGTCTTTTAAAAAGAAAGGTAAACGCTGGGTTAAGTTTGACCTTAAAGATCGAAAAGGAAAATCTCGAACCCTATCCAAAGAGTTGATACGAATCGCAAAGATTAAAAGGCCTGGAAACGATCCTATTGAGCGCTACACTGTCAAACTAGGTCTTTGCATTGGAAAAACTTATTTAGAAGAAGAAGTAACTCTGGCCGATCGCAGAGGCTTTGAATATGAGCTGCTGATTGGGAGATCTTTCCTTGCAGGAAATTTGACTATCGATCCCTCTCTTTCTTACACCGTAAAACCAACCTGCACCGAATCGTAGTTTAAAATGAAAATTGTATTAATATCTGCAATAACTTGGTTGCTTGCCATGAGCTCTGCGGCGGCAGAACAAACTCTTGAAGAGGATAAGCCTCTTGAGAAGGAACTAGTAGGTTGGATAGAGAAAGTTCACCTAACACCTGGCAATATTACCCTAGACGCCAAGTTAGATACTGGAGCTGACAACTGCTCATTGAATGCCGAAAATATCAAAAAGTTTAAAAAAGACGGCCAAAGCTGGGTTCGGTTTGATATTAGAAATCGTCTTAGAGAAGCTACGACTATTGAACTACCTGTACATAAAAAAACCAGAATCAAGAGAGTGAAAGGAAAGTCTCAAGTGAGACCAGTTGTTAGACTAGGTCTTTGCCTAGCCGGTAAATTCTCCGAAGTGGATGTAAACTTAGCTGACCGTTCTAATTTTTCTTATCCTTTACTCGTAGGAAGAAGCTTTCTATCTGCTCATGTAATTCTTGACCCTGCCAGAACCTACATTTCTGAGCCAGCGTGTCCTACTAAAGAGAAGTAAAGAACCTAAAATATGGCTCACAATAGGCGATCCACAGGCGCTGTTCCTGTAGCAATTTTAAGCATTCTAGCTGGCCTAGTGGTTTTGCTTTTCCATTACTACAAGCTTAATGTGCCTCTAGTACCAGATTACTCAACTGCAAGTTGGTTGGTTGAAGCTAAAATTAACGTTCAGCCGGTCAATGACAAATCAAGCGTCACTCTCTTCCTGCCCCAGATAACCAAAACCCATAGCATTGAGAATGAACAATTTGTATCCGATGGGTTCGGCCTTGCAACCATATCTGAGCGAGGAAATCGGGTTGCTCGCTGGACTAATGGTATCAGCACAGGCAACTACAATCTTTTTTATAGGGCTCTAGTTCGTCCCAAAGAAGAACTGACAGCTAAATCATCCCAGGCAACAAAGAGACCTAGCACTTTAAATGTCTTTACTAAGACTGAGATAAAAAAGGTAGCTCGACAACTCAACAAAAAAGTTTGGAGGGAAAACAAGGGGCAAAAGAAATTTACCGAAGCTTTATGTCAGCTTGCCCTTACTGAAAAACTTGATGAGAGCTTTATTAAGCTTCTCGAGGGTCGAGATAGTAGCCGTTATCGTTTGGAAGTTGTAACCAAACTACTTGCCGAAGAAAAAATACCTGCCCGACTTGTTCACGGCGTTACCTTGAGCAGGGCTCAAGCTAATATTCCTGTGACTCATTGGCTCGAAATATTCAGTGAAGGGCAGTGGCACACATATGATCCTAATTTGAAGAGCTGGGATCTCTCTAAAGACAAGTTTGTCTGGTGGAAGGGTGAAGATAAGCTAATCGTCACAAACAACCCAGCAGCTGTTAAAACTGTTATCTCAGTTTCTCCGGGGGAAGCTGCTGGAGTGAGAGCTGCTATTCAGAAAAGCAAACTTAAGGAGCAGGCTGCCGGCTTTCTTTCTCTTTCTTCCCTACCCGTACACACTCAAGCTGTGTTCAGGCAAATGCTGATTATTCCTTTCGGAGCGCTGCTTGTTGCTTTTCTTAGAAATGTTGTTGGACTAAAGACCTTCGGGACTTTCATGCCTGTGCTTATCGCTCTTTCCTTTAGAGAGCTACAACTAGCTTGGGGCCTTTTATTGTTTTCTTCAATTGTCACACTTGGACTAATTGCTAGATTCTATTTTGAAAAACTTAAGCTTTTGCTGGTTCCCAGACTCACAGCCACTCTCACTTTAGTTATAATTTTCATGATTGCAATTACGCTTATCGCCGATCATTTTAATCACAGCATTGCGCTTTCATTAGCCTTTTTTCCGCTAGTTATCTTAACAATGACTATCGAAAGAATGTCTGTTGTTTGGGAAGAGGTCGGTGCTAGAGAAGCGCTTAAACAGGGCATTGGAAGCCTTGCGGTGGCATCTGTAATTTACTTCCTGGTAACTAACGCCTATTTAGAATATTTGTTTTTTGTTTTCCCTGAGCTTCTACTTATCGTTCTAGGGCTTGCTATTTTACTTGGACGCTACAAGGGATACCGACTGATAGAACTTTTTCGCTTTAAAGAGTTAGCCTCAGTGGAGCAGAGTCGCCAAAGCTGATGTTCTCACGCCTGAAAAAATTAAAGGAAGCTGGCGTTGTTGGTATAAATTCTAGGAACCTAGAATATATAGCGGAGCACAACCCGAGGAAACTTTACCCTCTGGCAGATAATAAGATCAGAACTAAGCTCATTGCTAAAGAAGCTGGTATTTCTGTTCCCGAACTATATGGGGTTGTCTCTTCAGTAGGCGAAGCCAAGAAACTCAAGCAAATCTTAGGTAGTAGAAGAGAGTTTGTAATTAAGCCATCGCAAGGTTGTGGTGGTGAGGGAATTGTTGTCGTAAGCGATGTTCGAGATAATGAAATAGAAACAGTAGCGAGAGAAACTCTGAGTTTTTCAGACTTAGAACACCATGTAGCCAATATACTTCATGGTCTATTCAGCCTAGGCTCAAGACCTGATAAGGCGATGATCGAATACCGTGTACGCTTTGATCCAATCTTCGATGACATCAGTTCTCGTGGAGTTCCAGACATAAGAATTGTTAGTTTTCTGGGTGTCCCTGTAATGGCTATGCTTAGGCTGCCAACACTCGCGTCTGGTGGAAAAGCTAATTTACACCAAGGAGCAATTGGGGCTGGAGTTGATATAGCTACTGGTAGAACTCTTTCAGGAGTTTGGTATGACTCGGTAGTAATGCACCACCCTGATAGTCAGGCCAACATTACTGGCAGGCAGATACCTCACTGGAATAAGCTTTTAGAACTGGCAGCTAAAAGCTATCAGCTTACAGGCCTTGGCTATCAAGGAGTTGATATTGTTCTCGATGAGGAACTAGGCCCAATGTTGCTTGAACTAAACACTCGACCAGGTCTTGCTGTGCAAATTGCCAATCAAGCCGGTTTAAAAAAGCGGTTGGTTAAAGTAGAGCAAAATATTTCTAGCCTTAATTCCATAGAGGAGAAGGTAAACTTCTCTATCTCGAGCTTTGCCTCCCAAAAAGAATCAGCCTCTGACTAACTTGACAAAAACAACTACTTCTATTATTTTTCTATATCTATAGATAATAGAAACAGGTTTCTGTGCTAACAAATACAAACAAAAACTATCTTCAGAGAAATTCGCTCGAACAACTACTGGCACGGCAAGAGCTCTGGCCTGCTCGCAACAAAGATAAAGAATTTATATTTGGAGCAGGAACTAACCTACTGGAGTCTTCAGAAAAGATTACAGTAAGCAACAAGCGATCAGCAGCTCCTTTTCTAAGTGAAATTGACAAATACCTAGGACAAGGAGGACTCCCCTTTGGAGAAATTCACGAGTGGAGCTTTAAACATTTAGAAAAAGCTAACTACGCTCAAAAGAAAAACTGGCAAGCTCCTATTTCTATTTTTTTATTTCTAATTAGTAATTCTCTAAAGAGCTACCTAAAAGACTCTGGTCAAGATCATCACCAGCGAAAGATTTTCTTTATAGGCCGTCGCTGCTGGCCTACCCCTCATGCTCTTAGTGAATATTTTGGAAATAATAGTTCTTTCTTAAGTAAAAGCTCTCAAGAAGATGCTCTATACAATTGGCAAGAAAATTGTTTCTTCATAGATCCACCAAGTAAAGAGCAAAGACTGTTTAGCTCAGTTCTTGCCCTTCAAAGCTGCTCTGCCCTAGCTGTAATTTCAGACATTAGTTTCTCTAGCCTGATAGATAGTAGAAGAATGAAGTTGGCTGCTAAAAAATCAGGGGCTCTTGGCCTCTTGTTTAGAAGCCCCTGGGAGGAGCAAGCCTCTAAACTTTCGGCTTCTGCTGCCAGCACTCGCTGGGAACTGGAGGCTCGACCTCAAGGCTGGAAGCTTAAACTAGATTATGCAAAGAGTTGTAATGTGCCGGTAGAATGGTTGCTTGAACCGGAGTTTGGTATTCTTTCAGTAACTGACAAGGAAAATGAAAAGCCCCACTCCAAACCAAGGAGCAAGGCTTTTGATAATAATGTTTTAGGACTCCATAAAGCCTATCGGCTATAAGCCCCACCACCACTATTAGTGGGCAGGACAATTAGCAAATCCTACATGTTCGCCATTGACCTCTACAGAGATAGACTGTGGAAGGCTAAAGTCTCCATTTCCAAAGTAATGGGATTTTCCTCCAGCTGGAACGCCTCTATTAACCGTCACTCCATTTGTGTGGTTGTCCCATAAAACTTCCGCAGAGCTTCTGCTATAGGTTACACATCTAAGGTTATTTAAAGGAGTAATATTAACTTCAGCTGGAGTGGGAGCTGGTTCCACAGGCGCAGGGCTAGAAACTCCACCCCCACTACTGTGGGCAGGGCAATTAGCAGATCCTACATATTCGCCATTGACCTCTACAGAGATAGACTGTGGATGGCTAAAGTCTCCATTTCCAAAGTAATGGGATTTTCCTCCAGCTGGAACGCCTCCATTCACCGTCACTCCACTTGTGTGGTTATCCCATAAAACTTCCGCGGAGCTTCTGCTATAGGTTACACATCTAAGGTTATTTAACGAAGTCGTATTAACCTCATTTGTAACTGGTGCAGAAGCCGGCTCCGATGGAGCCTGACTATCAGGTGTGTCTTCACTAACCGGTGCACCATTCACAAAGTCTCCGGCCTCAGGACAGTCTATATTGTCAAGGTGAAAGCGGCCATCAGCTTCATAGGCTGTCACTACAAACTCTCTCCCTGCAATTAGGCTAACATCAGCAATGTTAAGAAAAGCACTAGAAGGGGTATAAACAATGCCTGTCGAGGTATCTTCTACAACATAACTCGTAAACCTGCGATCATTCGAATTTCCAAATGAGTTCATCCAAAACATAGAACCCCCTGGGTTGTCATGAATCTGACAATAACCAGCAAGCCTATCAATGGACTCCGCCTCCTCGGAATTGTCAGCTTGGCTATCTGTTGACACTCCCGGCAAGGGTGCAAGTTCAACAGGATTTTCCACCAACCCCGTGTAGCAGGTCCCACCGTTTCTTTTGTATGCTTTCAACCTATATTTATCTCTTCCTGTAATCCTTATGTCATTCTCGCCGCCATACTTGTCAGTCGGATGTGTTTGCATCGAATGCCGAACAAGCTCCTGATAACTTTCAATCCAAACACTACTTTGTCCGCCATCATTTATTGGCACTGCCGCAGTAGACCAGCCACTGCTATATCTTCGATTGTAACGCAGTTCAACATCATATCTACTATACAAACTCGGATCCGCATTCCACCTCACCTCAGAAGAAGTAGCGCTAAACTCTTGGAAACGTAAATTTAGGCCGCTACAATTGGCTGGACGAGTATTATTGTCATCGTCATCGCCACTCATATCGAATCCATTATCCATACTATCCACATCTTCCTCGGTTAAATCGTCATCATCACCACTAGAGATAGTGTTACCAAAATCATCCGGATGCCCGGAAGTCGCTGGCGTATGAACAGGGCCGTCACTTCCTCCACCGTCACCTCCTGAATCAGCAAAAGCTGCTGGAGGGCTAACGAACAAACAAAGCAGTAAACTCAATAAAAATAAGTAAATCTTTCTAAATGACAAATCGGACATAACCGTAAACTCCAAAATAAACTGCCGCGAATTAAGAAAAGTGGATAGAATGCGGCAAAACCTAACTAATCAAACTATCCTCATTGTTATGCGTTTTTCCAAAAAACTGTTACCTCTTAAATTCTCCAATATTTACAAGCCTTTCGAGTGGAACCTGTGAAGGTCCACGGATAGATATCAAAATCGAATTGGTATTTATCTCCCGCTTTTTAGATAAATAAATGAGGATTTCAACCCTAAGGCCGAGCGACTAACCCTGTTTTCTCCGGCTTGAAACCCAGAGATTTATAGAAAGGAATTGTTTCAGGTCGTCCTGTTTGAACCAAAACCTGGTAGCAGTTCTCCCGCTTCGCAATTTCAAGAATTTCTCCTACCAGAATCTTACCAAAACCCTGTCCTCTTAGAGAGGAACTAACTATAACGCTCTGCAAAACTCCTAGAGGACGCATGCCTCGGGTCAAATTAGGAGAGACGATTAACATTGCCCCTCCCTCTACTTGCCCAAGCACCTCCAAGACAAAGTAACTCACCCGTTTGTCTTTAATAATCTCTCGCCAAACACTTAAGGATTTTTCATCAACTACCACTAGAGGGTCTTCAGGATTTAGCTCTTTATTTAACTCAATTACTCGAGCCAAATCTGGCTCTTCAGCTAATCGAACTTTGCTCTTTTCTTGCAAGTTCATAAACGGAAACTCCTCAGTTGATGGCTAACTTGAGAACAATAACTACCACCAAAAATATTAGCATGATTGATCAGATGGTAGAAATTATAGATCTTTTTTTTCTGAGCATAGTTTTTTGAACTAGCTCTGGTTGAAAAATACGTCTCATAAAACTCAGTTGAAAACCCTCCAAACATCTCACTAAAAGCAAGGTCTGCCTCCGAATCACCAAAATATACTGCCGGATCAATCAAAGCTGGGCCCTTAGAACTCCAGTAAACATTACCACTCCAAAGATCTCCATGAATTAAAGATGGCTGTATTCTTCCCTCAGATAAAACGGAGTGAGCTCTAGTTAGATAAGACTCAAAAACCTCGCTGTCATTAAACCATCCTTTCCGTTTTCCCAGTTCAGCTTGAAATCGAAGACGCTGCTCACAGAAAAACTCTGGCCAGTTATTGCTTAAAACATTTGGCTGCTCTGTTAGACCAATAAAATTATCACTATCAAGACCAAAAGAATTAGCATCAGCCTCGTGCAGCTCGGCAAGTCCTCTAGCAAGTGCTTTCGAGGCCTCTGCACCTGGCTCCAAAAACTCTAGGAGCAAGCCCTGCTCTGAAACCTGAAGAACCTCAGGAATAATCAAAGACTTTGCTCGCTTTCTAAGGAGTTCAAGCCCATGGGCCTCTGCTCTGAAAAACCCCTTGGGAGGTGAAGGGTGAGTTTTTAAAAAATAGTCTCTACCATCAGCAGTTGAAATTCGCTCAGCCTGGTTAATGCAACCACCTCCCAGCGAAACTCGGGAGATAACTTTTAAATCTCTAAGCAGCTCCATCTACCAACTCCAGTAGAGCTTCCCTTACTTGTATTAAGTTATCGAATTGTCTTTTAGCTAAAGAAAAATCTGACTTAGCGGTCATTTCTGTTTTTATAACCCAACAGTCAATTCCTACAGCAACGGCAGACCGCAGGCCTCTCTCCGAATCTTCAACTACAATGCATTGCTCTGGTTTAAAGCCACTGCGTTTAAGCCCTGCTAAGTATGGGTCAGGTGCCGGCTTGGTTTTACCATATTCCCCGTTAGCTAATGCGAACTGAAAGTATTTATGAAAACCACTGCGGTTATGAATTCTTTCAAAGTGTTCACGATAGGCACTGGTAACAACTGCCATAAAATAATGTTTCGATAATTTCTCGAGTGTTTCCGCAGCACCCTCAACTACCACTTCTTCACTGTCTACAAGCTCAGCATAGATACTATTTCGCTCTCTCTTGAACTCTTCGATTTCTTCTTCGCTGTAACCCTTGCCATCTAGTAAATGCCAGGCACCCCGAGACTCCAGCAAAAAGAATTGTTGATACATCTCAAGCGTCAACTCAACTCCTAGCTCTCTAAGAGTTTTGCGGTTGGCCTCAAAGTAGAAGCGTTCAGTATCAACCAACACCCCGTCGTTATCCCAGAGAATAGCTTTGTACAATTCGTATACTGCGCCTCATTTAAATTGATTATTTTCTAAATATTACAAAGGCGCAGTATAGAAGCGGAGCGTAGGCAAGGCCAAAAGAAAATATGCTCAACCTAATAATGATGCTGTCAAAGGCCGTTAGAGCTTGTCCAAAGCTTTTACGATGTAAAAAAGTGGCCTGGAACCTCTAATTGCAAAACGCTAGTCGCGTTTTCCGGATTGCCCGGCGCAGTATCTGTCTTCTGGCCATGCTAACGCATGGCCGATATGCTCAACCTTTTCTGGATATCGAAAGGCCGGAACTCAAACTAGGTTGAGCATATACCTTAGTAAATTAGTCCGTTTGATCGGCTAGGCTTTGTCAGAAAAACCGTAATTGGTTATACATTTTCCCTTCTGGCAAGCCTTCTAGCTTGACCATGAGAGTTGATAACTACACTTTAGATATTTCTCATGCTAAAACATAACTGGTCAAAAGAAGAAGCCCTGCAAATCTACCAACAGCCTTTTGCAGACCTAATATTTCAAGCCCAGACAATTCATAGAGAAAACTTCCCCCCCAACACTGTTCAGCGCTCGACGCTTCTTTCGATAAAAACCGGCGGCTGCCCAGAGGACTGTGCTTATTGCCCGCAAAGTGCTCACTACCAAACTGAAGTAGAGCGTGAGGAAGTATTATCGACCGAAATTGTTTTAGCCCAGGCTAAAAAAGCCAAAAACGAGGGCTCTACTAGATTCTGTATGGGCGCGGCTTGGCGAGAGATCAAAGACGGAAAAGAATTCGACCAGGTAATTGATTTAGTTAGCAATGTTTCAAACCTTGGCATGGAAGTATGTTGCACCCTCGGAATGTTAAATTCTGAACAAGCGCAACGGCTTAAAGAAGCAGGTTGTCACGCCTACAATCACAACTTGGATACCTCTCCTGAATATTACGGAGATATCATTTCAACCCGCACCTATGAACAACGCCTACAAACTTTAAAAAATGTCCGTGAGGCTGGAATCACTGTTTGTTGTGGTGGAATCGTTGGTATGGGCGAAGGCGATGAAGACCGAATGGGCCTGCTAATTGAACTAGCAAACCAAAGCCCGCACCCAGAATCAGTTCCTATCAATATGCTTGTAAAAGTAGAGGGAACGCCACTTGCTGAGCAAGAATCTGAAGAGGTTGATATAGATCCCATAGACTTCGTTAGAATGATTGCTACTGCCAGAATCATGATGCCTCAGTCCTATGTCAGACTCTCCGCTGGTAGAATGGAAATGAGCGAGGAGATGCAGGCTCTTTGCTTCGTCGCGGGCGCGAACTCTATGTTTGCTGGAGACAAGCTTCTAACCACTCCCAATCCTGAAGATGACGCTGATAGAAAGTTAATGAAAAAGCTCGGTATGAACTACCAGGAAGAAAGTGCTACTGAACAAGCTAGCTCAGAAAAATCAATTAACTCATGCCGCAATAAAAAATCTGAGCAACCAGTTCAAGCCAATGTCTAAAAAACCAAAAAACGCTATTTCTCCTACTCGGGAAGAAGATTATCCGGAGTGGTATCAGCAAGTAATAAAAGCCGCGGATCTCGCAGAGAACTCCCCCTCTCGAGGCTGTATGATCATCAAGCCCTGGGGCTGGGGAATTTGGGAACAAATCCAGTCTGCACTAGATGCAATGATTAAAGAAGGTGGAGCTGAAAACGCCTACTTTCCTTTGTTTATTCCACTTAACTTTCTTGAACGCGAGGCCAAGCACGTAGAGGGTTTTGCTAAGGAATGTGCTGTAGTTACTCACCACCGATTGGAAGCTAAAGACGGCAAACTAGTTCCAACAGGTGAGCTGGAAGAGCCTTTTATTGTTCGGCCTACCTCAGAGACTATTATAGGGGATGCCTTCAGTCGCTGGGTGCAATCCTACAGAGATCTTCCTCTACTGATTAATCAATGGGCAAACGTGGTTCGCTGGGAAATGAGACCTCGAATGTTTTTAAGAACGGCCGAGTTCCTATGGCAAGAAGGTCATACAGTGCATGCTGATGAAGAATGTGCTCGAAAAGAGGTGCACCGCGCTCTTGAAATGTACAGGGTTCTTGCTGAAGACTATCTAGCTCTCCCGGTGATAATGGGCGAAAAAACGGAAACTGAACGCTTTCCAGGAGCTGTGAGCACTCTTTGCATTGAAGCGATGATGCAGGACCGAAAGGCTCTTCAAGCTGGGACTTCACATTACCTCGGAACTAACTTCTCGCAAGCTTGCGGTATCAACTTTCTAGACGAGAAAGGAGAGCAGAAACTAGGTCACACGACATCTTGGGGAGTTTCGACAAGACTCGTTGGTGGCCTGATTATGACTCATGCCGATGATGATGGCCTACGCGTTCCACCTAAGATTGCTCCAAAACATGCAGTAGTACTTCCAGTGATTCCTAAAGATGAGCAGAGGGCAGAGATCCTAGAATACACGGAAGGCCTGAGTAAAGAGCTTCGCGAACTTCAGTATGCTGGGAAATCTTTAGTAGTCGAACATGACACTCGAGATCTTCGTGGGGGTGAGAAAAGTTGGAGCTGGGTTAAGAAAGGTATACCGATTCGAATAGAAGTCGGGCCGCGAGATATAGAATCTGGCTCGGTTGTGATTTTCCGTAGAGATCAAAACGCAAAAGAGAAAATTTTCCTAAAGCGAAATGAGCTGGTCGAGAAGCTTCCTTCAATATTAGATGAAATTCAGGCCAACTATTTCAAACAAGCCAAAAATTATCAGGCTGAGCACACCACAACTAAGGTCAAAAACCTCGAAGAAATGAAAGAGTATTTTACTCCGAAAAATAAAAATAAACCCGAAATACATGCGGGATTCGTGCTTGCTCCCTACGCTGAAAGTAAGGAATCGGAAAAACTGATTAACGAGTTCAAGGTTACTGTGCGTTGTTTTCCTTTGAACCAGGATGGTTCCGAGGGAAATTGTGTAGTAAGTGGTCAGCCTACCAAAAAGAAAGCTATCTTTGCTAAATCCTACTAGCGGCTGCTCTCAAGATTTGTTGACTAAAATTAGCCAATAACTTCAAGAGGTTAAAATCCGATTTCAAGAATATTCCAGATCGTTGGTTAATTAGACAAATCCTTGAATTATAAGAAATTTTTTTAGAGGTTTTTTTATTTTGGTCAGCTTGACATCCCACTAGACCGTGCTTAAAAACTCCCCAGCAAATTGAAGGCAGAAGTAATGCCGGGCAGTTTGGGAGCCTATGAGCGACCATGCATTTCTGCCTTATTTACTGTTTCAATTATTTACAATTTGGCACCTCTCATTGGGAGAAGGATGCCATGAGAATAAGGAGATACGATTATGGGCCTGCGTCCACTACACGATCGATTGATTGTTGAGCGTCTCAGTGAAGATGAAAAAACCGCTGGTGGAATCATCATTCCTGAAAGTGCAAAAGAAAAACCTCAAAGAGGCAAGGTTGTTGCTGTTGGAAAAGGAAAAATCCAGGAAGACGGAGGTATAAGACCACTAGACGTCAAAGCTGGAGACACTGTTCTTTTTGGCAAGTATGCGGGAACTGAAGTTACAGTTGACTCTGAAGACCGTCTAATCATGAGAGAAGACGACGTTCTAGCTGTAG
>CALIEE010000124.1 GCA_938022485.1 uncultured bacterium
CTGACCTAGTTGGAATTGGTTACTCTCTAGGAGCAGCTATGCTGCTCAATCATCAGCAGAAATTCAATAGCTTCAGAAAACTAATACTAATTTCTCCTGCAATTTGCATACGGGCTCGCTATGAAATGACTATGGCCCTTGCTTCTCCTTTCAGGCATCTCAACCTTTCTGTGGCAAGCAAAAATCTTGTTGAATACCGATCTTCCGGACGCACGCATTTCAATTCTTATTGCGGAACACTAAGAGCCAGCCACGCAGTACGTGATAGCACAGAGCCAATATCTAACTGCCTAGTCCTATGTAGCGATAAAGATGAACTGCTAGCAGTGAAGGAAATAAAAAAATGGTGCCAAGAAAGGAAAGTAGAATACTGGCACATTCCCACACCTTCCAATATCAACTGCAATCATATGACTATCAATGAGTCTGAACTTGGAGAAAAGTTTTGGAGCTTAAAAATAGCCAAAATAAACGAGTTTTTACAGAAAACCGTCTAAGAGGCTACACTTTATGCTGAAACCAAGACAAGGCTCTAGAATGCGCTTACGTCTACTGACTCAAAAGCTCGTCAAGAAGCTTATCCCTAGAAGAAGATTTCTCTTTAATCCTACTAGCCTCTTTTGTAACAGGCTGGGCCACGCTCTCACTTACAGGCCTTGCCACTTCACTATCTGTGCTGACATCTGCCTCACTAGCACTACTAGCAGGTCGAGCTCTTCTGGCCGATCGAACAGCCTTCTTAGGAAGCGGATCCGACTGAGAGACAATGTCCATAGGTATCAAAATGATATCCCCGATAGAAATTCTTTGCGGCTTTATGGAAGAATTAACATCCGCAATTCTTTTCCAATTATCGGTTCGTCCCGTGTACCATCTGGCAATTAGACCTAGAGTCTCACCTGAATACTTCACTTCGTGCTGCATGTAACTAGGGCGAGAAACCTCTTCAACATAAACGACTGGCTCTGGCACAACTTCTTCTTTAGAAGAACAGGCTGTAAACAAACCTGCAAAAGCTAATAGAAGGATTATTTTTTTCATCTTCTCCACCTGACTAAAAACCCCCATTGCAAAGGCTAATCTCACATAACTACTTTAACGACTTGCTTATTATACTCTTGACCACATCATTCTTCTCGTCTTTGA
This sequence comes from uncultured bacterium, assembly GCA_938022485.1. Classification (GTDB taxonomy): domain Bacteria; phylum Bdellovibrionota_C; class UBA2361; order SZUA-149; family CALKYB01; genus CALKYB01. The sequence continues at coordinate 1,147 of CALIEE010000124.1, forward strand.
GCATATTTATCAATTGATCTTCCAGTCCAAAACGTTCCGCATACTTGACAGCGAACCCTCTCACCAAATAATCCTCATGCTTTAATGCCAGCTGGGCTAGAGCAATTGATTCAGGCTCTGTGCTATAAGGGGCTTTCGATAACGTTTTTAAAATTTGTATTTTAACTGTTTCCTCAGCTCTCGGATACAAATTGCTAAGATAAGGAAGCAAACTAAACTCTCCTCGCTCCCCTGCCTCATTAACAACAGCAACCAACTCATGGTTGGAGGCTTGGTCACCGGACTCAATCATCCAAGCCAACTCTTGGCTGCTCATCAACCCATAGTTCCCATCCTTCAGTAACTGAATATCTGGTTTACTAGGAGCAAAAGTAACTACAGGAGCAACTGAATTACTATTGGACGAATCCACCTGGCTACCGGAAGACGCAACATGACTACTCGTATAGTCCGCTTGAGAAATGGCATAATCTGCTTGACTAATCGAGGAATCTGATGAGGAAATAGCCTGGACAGAGCGAATTAGGTCGTCTTCTGGATCCTCAACAACTATTTCCATAAAAAAAAGTCCGACGATTAATCCGAAGAGACCAGTCATTACCAAAGCACGAATGGACTTTTTATACTTACTTTGAATACTAGATTTTAAATGATTTCTACCAGAGTCTAGATCATGATAATCGGATGTATGCAGTCTCTGATTGGAAACCGAAACTTCTGGGGATTCATTAGGATCCAAACCCTCATCTTTTATTTCCGTTTGATCAACAACAGCTTCAAATCCTGAGTCAGAATTTGTATCGTTTTGAGAAAGCGACATACTCTTGTCTGCCAGTTTCTTCAACTCTTCTTCAAACATTTCAAACCCACCACAAATGGTCGCGGCAGCAACGTTAACCTCTGTTTTATGGTGTCCATTAGTTACGACCTCAATCTCGCTTGGACCAGACTCCTTTTTTTTTTGTTTCTGACCAACCTGAGAGTTAGGTCCAAGAAGTTCTTCAAGCCCTGAATCCGTTTCTTTTCTCTCCCTCCCTTCTTTCTCTTCCTTGTTTTTGATTTGAGTTTGTTGCTGGGAGCCTTCACTAGAACTCCAACCCTTTTCCGGATCAAAATCAATCGCACCTGTTTCACTAGCACTAATAGAAAGTGAGCCTGCAAGATCCGAAATCAAGTCAACTGCCTTATCGTACCTGTTATCTAGGTTGCGACTCATTGCTTTCTTTAAAGAAGCCTCGACTCCTTCTGGAAAACTTAGACCAAGTTTCTTAAACGTAATTGGATCGTTCTGCAGGATGTGACTAGCAACCTCGCTGAAATCATCTCCTGGGAAAGGTCTTGAGCCCACTAAAATCTCAAAAGCAACCACTCCCAGAGAAAAGATATCAGACTTTCCTGACAGATCCATTCCCCTAACTTGCTCTGGAGACATATAACCTGGGGTTCCCAATAATGTTCCCACTTGGGTCAGTTTAGCATCAC
>CALIEE010000125.1 GCA_938022485.1 uncultured bacterium
AGAATCCTGGCTCTAATCATCAAAGTTCCTGAGTAGGTTAATCACTTCTAATTCTGAAATACACGCTCACAAATATAATCTACGTGCTCAAGGTGTCTGTCCAGCGAAAAGGACTTTTGAAGCTCTTCTTCAGATAAAAGTGAGGTTATTTTCTCGTCAGCTGAAACCAATTCGATGAAATCTGGCCCTTGACCATCTCCAGTGTTGATCGAATCCCAAACTTTCATCGCATGTCCTTGAACCAAGCTGTATGATTCCTCTCGACTAATTCCCTTAGCAGCCAAGGCCACCAAAAGCGTCCCAGAGAAAACAAGACCTTTGGTCATATTCAAATTCTTTTTCATATTTTCCGGATAAACCGCAAGGTTTTCGATGACACTTGTCATTCTAGCCAGCATAAAATCCAAAAGCACGGTGCTATCTGGAGCAACCACTCGCTCCACACTGGAGTGACTAATATCTCTTTCATGCCAGAGGGCCACGTTCTCCTGAGCACTATGAGCCCAAGAGCGAATCAAACGAGCCAAGCCAGTAACATTCTCTGTCAAAATAGGGTTTCTCTTATGAGGCATTGCACTTGAGCCTTTTTGACCCTTTGTGAAACTTTCCTCTGCTTCCCTAACCTCGGTTCGCTGCAAGTGACGAATTTCAACTGCGATTTTCTCAATTGTCGATGCCAACAAGGCAAAGCTAGAAAACAAAGAGGCGTGACGGTCACGTTGTATAATTTGACTCGAAGCTGGTGCTGGCTGCAAGCCAAGCTTTTCACAAACATACTCTTCAATTGAAGGTGGAATGTGGGCAAAAGTTCCGACGGGACCCGAGATAGCTCCCACCGCAATATCTTTTCTTGCAGCAACAATTCTATCTTTATGGCGCTGAAGTTCGGAATACCAAATGGCGCATTTCAAACCAAAAGTTGTAGGCTCAGCATGAATACCATGAGATCGACCAACGCAAACCGTGTTCTTGTGCGCCATGCCTTGCTTTTTGACTGCCTCAGAGAACTTATCCAAGCCTGAAAGAATCATATCTGTGGCCTTGGTAAGCTGAACAGCAAAGCAAGTATCCAAGAGATCAGAACTGGTCATTCCAAAATGCAGGTAGCGAGCACCTTCACCTACGTTTTCTGCCACGTTCGTAAGAAAAGCAATAACATCATGCTTAACTTCCTTTTCGATCTCTAAAACCCGCTCGGTGTTAAAAGCTCCTTTAGCTTTAACCTCTTCAAGAGCTTCTTTCGGTGCAATACCCTCGTCGACCATTTTTTCCAGAGCCAATGTTTCTATTTCAAGCCAAAACTCAAACCTAGCTTCATCAGTCCAAAGGGCAACCATTTCAGGTCTAGAATATCTTGGTATCATGCTATCTCTCTCATTTTAGAGTTGGCTCCAACGTTACTCTCTGAGCCTTCTAAATCAATGGCGCCGTCATCCTCCAACAAGGTTTGCGAAGACGATGCCGAACTAACTGTGGATCCTAATGCAGATCTAATTTGAAAAAATGGCGTGGCTGCCGCAGCAGTAGCAGCGAAAAACTTGGAGTCTTTCCAACCACCGGAAGCTGCCCAGGCCTGCTCAAGCTCCTGAAGAGCTATCACTGGAGTGTTACTATTCTCGCTAATATGGGCAGCTATTATGAACTGTAGTCTTTCATCTTCCTTAGCCATACCGCGAAGTAAATCAGCAGCAGCCAAGTTTCCGAGATGACCAAAATCGCCGGCGATTCTATTCTTGAGTCGATCTGGATACGGAGCCTCTCCGAGTAGGCCAAGATCGTGGTTCGACTCAATTACCAAAGCAGAAAGATCTTTCAGCCGAGACTTCATATTTTCGCAAACTCGACCGGTGTCTGTGCAGTATCCCAAGCGATACTCGCCTTTAGACACCACCATACCAATTGGCTCAGCAGCATCATGCCACACTGGAAAAGTATCTAAGCTAAAATTTCCGATAGAAAAGGTTTCGCTACTCGATACGCAACAGAGCTTATCGTAATCTAATATGTCGCAGGCTTCAGCTGTCTTAGAAGTAGTAAAAATATCTGGTCTGTATTTCTTGATGATAGTCTTTAGACCAACAACATGGTCACTGTGCTCATGTGTAAGCACTATCCCCGCCAACTCATCTATAGAATAGCCAAGTTCCAACAAACGCTGCTCAGTCCGACGACAACTAAGACCAGCGTCTATTAGAAAACCACACTCTGAATCTGTAATAAGTGTGCTGTTAGCCTTGGAACCGCTAGACAGTAGCGAGAAACCAAAAGCATTTAGAGAACTATCTCCCACTCTGGCCAGTCCTAGGATTCTACAGCAGGCTCTGAGCCCGATAGTTGTCCAAACCTCCACTTGATAAGAGGCGGCGTAACCATTGTTGTAATAATGACCATAATAACGACTGCCCCAAAGGTGGCGCTGTCAATCACTGGCTTTCCACCGAGGGTGAGACCCGCCCCGATACCGGCAAAAATTAGTCCCACTTCTCCTCGTGGAATCATACCTAAGCCAACAGCAGTTCCATCAATATCTTTCTCTCTAACACCAAGAGCACATATCTGCTTACCAATAATAGCCATCAAAGTTAAAACCAAGGCGAAGCCAAGGATGGAGACATTTCCGAAGACACTTACATCTACTCTAGCCCCCATAACAACAAAGAAAATGGGAACAAGCAGAGAGGTAATTGGTGCAATCAATTCTTCAATAGTTGCACCTCCAGCGTCTTTCTCAGCAAGGTCCTCGTAATGAACCTCATCCAATATTAGACCAGCGGTGAAGGCTCCTACAATAGCAGCCAAGCCTGCTATTGCTTGAGCAATGTAGGCCAAGCCAAAACAAACTACTAAGGAAATCGCTAGAAGCAGCCCTCGGCTTCTCAAATAAGTTGCGGCTTTCATCATCGGCCCTGAGCAATAATGACCAAGAATAATGGCTCCACCTAGAAACGCTACTGCCTTACCAATAATCACAAAAATAGCTGAAGACTGAAATTCTCCTCCAGCATTGACCGCAGCGATAATCCCGCTAACAACAGCGAGAGTCATTAATCCTAAGACATCATCAATTACGGCAGCCCCAAGAATGATTTTAGATTCTTTGGCTTGAATCTTCCCTATATCTTTAAGCACTCGGGCAGTTATTCCCACGCTAGTAGCAGTAAGGGTCGCACCAACAAAGACGTGGACTAAGGTATCTGCATCAGGAATAAAGTACCAAGCCACTCCCCAGCCAAGGAAAAAAGGAACTACTACTCCAAGCAAAGCAACAATCAGAGCCGAAGTTCCAACTGAAGCCATCTCCTTTACGTTGGTCTCTAAACCTACTTCAAAAAGCAATAGGATAACTCCTAGCTCACTTAGAATCGTGATGTATTCGCTTGTTTTCAAGCCATCGAACCAGTGAAGACCGAAAAGAGCGCAGCTACCAAGAGCCACTCCCATAACAAGCTCACCTAAAACTTCAGGCTGATGTAGACGAACGGCTATATCCCCACCTATTTTAGCAGCTAGCAAAACTATAACTATTTGAAGTAGTACCTCCGTGATTGGACCGCCACCACCCCCACCGTGAGGTACTTCATCAGTAGATTCAACCTCTACCGTCTGCAAGACAACAGAGTCTGACAAGACAATATCGCCTCCCATAACGGCAGAAGCCGGGTTGTCAGCAAAGATGTTCAACCCAGCTAAAGCTAAAAGCAAGAAGATCAAAGTGAGTTTAGGAGTTTTGAAAAGCATAATTTTCCAAGATTTAGCGTATTTAAACCAAGTGGAGATGCCGAAAAGCACCTCCTTAAAAGCTGGCAGAGTTAAACAATTTAGCGACTTAGATACAATAGAGAAGCTAAAATTTTAGCTTTGTGGATAACTAGCTAAGGGTTTGGATTTCCATTTGGTTTCCTAAAAGCTCTTCAGTTGTTTAGCAAAACTGCCCATTCAGGAAACGACAGTTCAAAACTCAACTTTAAAATGGCTATCAGCTAAACCAGCTTGGAGCGATTTCTAACAAGCCGTG
>CALIEE010000126.1 GCA_938022485.1 uncultured bacterium
TCACCCTGCTCCCACCAGCTATTGTCCTCTTTGATAACAAAGGTCTTATCTTTGCCTCCCTTATCCGAGAAACTTACGTAACCTAAGTTTTTCTTTTCAACTTTCTTAGTCACAGCTTTCTTATCCCAGTCTTTTTCTTTGAACTCGGTTCTTGTAGCAATAGTGGTATCAGAAACATTTCTAAGAACAAGATTAATTTTTCCCATGTTCTTCGCTGTTTGAAGTTGTAAAGCCTCCTCCAATGAAACCATTAGAGTTACCGTGCTTCTTCCAGAGCCTCCTACTCGAAAACGATTGTTGTTCACCCCAGCTTCTGAAGTAGTAACAGTAGTGCTTCCGTCGTAAGAGAGCACTATCGCATCCTCTACAGCAACTCTGGTCGTGCTTCCTCCTTCTGCTTTATCAATGTAGGTTAAAAGAACGTCAACATGAGCTCCTGGCGTTGCCCAGCCCTCTACTCCTGCAGTTGCGTCAACTTCAATAGTGACCGCTCTATGCCCAGGAGGTAGGTAATCCATAATTCCAAATTGAGGAGCTTGAGCAGATAAGTCAGATCTTATTATAGGCTGATTCGCTCTCAACGGTACTTTGGTGAACATGTCCTGAATTTTCTCAGTTTCTCTAACTGCACCTTCAGGAACCTGATCTCTAGGCCAATGAATTCTTTCAAGAGAAACTCTTCCAACCTTAGTACCCTTAGGAACTTCAGCTGTTGGGGCTAGTAAAACCACCATATTATAGGCCAACTCATCTTCAGCTCCCTCAAGAGGCTGAAAATTGCTTCGAGCTTCTACTGTAGAACGGTTAGTTAAAAGAAGAACCGCTAGGGCGATGAGCACAACCATAACGCTGCCTCCGCCTACATATAACAATCTATCTCTTCTTGCTTGAGCCCGGGCTGGACCCATACGAGCGAATGTACCACTTGTTCTTCCGTTCATCTGTAAAAACCTCCGTTACTAAGGAAAAAACCAAAAAAATTTGTGGGACTTAGGTAAAACCTAAAAACTCCCTTGCATTACAACCCAGACTAGCTAAAACAACAATAATGTTGAATTTTTTAGATGCAAATTTTAGGCTGTAGCCTTAAAAATTTTAAGCCGGTGTTTGCTGTATTTGGAACAAATGCCGTCCATCTACTATTGTGGACGAATTACTTCAAAAAATCCAGCAAAATCTCCTAAAACTGGCCTTTTTCTGTAGAGTGAATGGTCATTCGAGCAAAAAGGTACAGCTTTATTTACAAATTTAAACTTAGAACTAGATCAAGAGATATCTAGCTTTAAAAAATGTACAAAATTGTACAATTACTTTTACCCCGAGAGTTCTTAAATTTCCTTAAAACCAGTAAAACAAATTCCATTATAATTAAAGTCTCTAAAGAGAGTCCTGCCAAACTTCTTTTATATTCAACTGCACACTCGAAACCCCACCATAATTATTGATTTCGGGCGAATATGCGGCTCTAATTGTCTTTCCTTTGACCAATAGAGGGTGACCAGCCAATTTCCAGGCAACCGCTTGAATTTTCTTCTTTTGCTGACACAGTAAAAGCTTAAGATGATTTTCTCCAATCTGTTTAACAGATTCAACTCCAAGTCGATCGCTATAAAAAACGGGGGAAGGGTTCCCCACACCAAACGGCTCTAAGCTTTTTAAATTAGAAACAAACTCAAAATTAATATGCTCAAGACCGATTTCAAGGTCTACTTTCTGCTTTGGGGCTAAGTCATCTTCAGTAAGACTAGACTTTGCCAGGTCTTCCCAAGTAGCACAGAATTCTTCAAGCTTGGATAGTTTTAAACTAAAGCCACCTGCGGCAGCATGTCCTCCGAAGTTTAGAAGAAGATGTTCAAGTTTCTCCAAGTTATCAGCTACATGAAATGCTGAAATACTCCTCACTGAACCCTTGATAATCAACTCCTCCGCGTCAAGTTCAGAGGGGCCCATAACAGCTGTAGGCTTATGGTATTTCTCAACCAAGCGCTGAGCAATTATTCCAATTACCCCCAGGTGAAAAGACTCGTCGTAAATAGCAATGCTTGAGCTACTATCAACATCTTCCAATAATTCCAACGAAACACGAAGACCTTCCCGCTCCAAAAACTGACGTTTCTGATTCAACTTATCCATCGACTTAGCCAGTTTTTTAGCCTTCTTACTATCAGGTGTAGTGAAAAGCTCCATCACGTCTTTTCCTTCACCAACTCTCCCAGCTGCGTTTATTCGAGGTCCGAGCATGAAGCCAACATGACCAGAAGAAAAACTTTTGCCGGGTTTTACCCCACAAACGTCCTTAAGAGACTGCAAGCCTGGTCGGGTCGTTCTTTCCAGGGCTTCAAGCCCTCTGAAAGCTATAAGTCGGTTAGGCCCTTGGAGAGGAACCATGTCACAAATTGTTCCCAAGGCAGCTAGGTCAAGGAAGTCTTTTGGGTTAGGTATTTTAGTCAGACCTTTCTCAATAAATACTCGCCTAAGAACAATTAGAAACATAAACACCAATCCGGCAGCAGCTAGGCTATAAGGATTAAAAGGACAATCCTCCTGAGCAGGATCTACAACTGCGTCTGCATCCGGCATCTCGTGAGGTAAATGATGGTCCAAAATAACAGACATCATACCCAGCTCTTTAGCCAAGGAGATTTCAGTCTTGTTACTTATTCCACAGTCAACTGTCACAAGAAGGTTAGCTCCACATTCTGCAATTTTCCGAACTGCATCAGAGGACAGTCCATAACCTTCCGTGAACCTGTTGGGAGTATAACTGGAGACACGAGCCCCACATTGCTTTAAGAAAAGTACTAACTGTGCACCTGAGCTAAGTCCGTCAACATCAAAATCAGTAAAAACAGTGATATTTTTTTTCTCGATAACAGCATCGGCTACAATCTCAGCTGCCCGTTGTATTCCTTTAATAGAGCTCGGGTCAGGAAGATCGTTTTTTAACGTAGGAGCAAGAAATGTTCTGGCTTGTTTCTCATCAACTATTCCTCTGCTGATCAGAATCATTGCAAAATAGAGATCTACTGAAAGACGGTCAGCTAATGCCCTTGCTCGTTCTTGAAAATCCTGGTCCTTCGATTCATGCTTAAATACTAGACGAGTTGAGGTGTTTAAGAGCAAAATAAATTCCGAAAAAGGCTACTGTATCAGCCTCTACAATTTACCAAATTCAACCCCATTACTCAAAGAGGTCTACTAAAACCACTTTGAATATCGTCCTTTTCTAGAGACTCGTCTTGGTTTCAGTATATAAATACCTACCGGACGCGAAGCGTCTGGTAGACCTCACTTGGAATCCTAATAGAAAAGCCAAAGTTTAAAGTGGGCGGGGTATACGCAAAGAGAGGCAGGCTAGTCGCCTGCCAACCCCTATTGGACTAATTTAAACTAAAAACAAGACTCTTAGTTCTTGTAGCTAGTTTTTGTAAAGCGACTGGCTCGATCGCCAACTAGTTTCTGCCTGTGACAAGTACTGTGGCAAGCTTGAACGAAGAAGTTTCTTTACTTCCCCCAACACCGTGTCAGCCCTACTCTGCAAAGAGTAAAGTGTGTTGGCGCATGGTTCACAAAGTATCAAAAATTCTGATTCTTCTATCAGGCTATCAAGATCCTCCAGTAGAATAGCCATACATGACCTTCTTTGAGAATCGCTCTCCCAAAACATCGAATTTTCAACCGCCTCTGCAGAGTGTAGTAAAAGCTCATATACTCGACTAACTTCGTCTAAACTATCTTTATCAATTTCCATATCCATGCCGAAAGTAATCGTCTAGATTTAGACAAGTCTTAATAGATTTAAAACTTTTGGTGGAATCCCCTAGTTTTCTAGCAGAGGAACGCAACCCTAAATAACTGAGCTTGAGTCGAGGCATACGGCAGCAATCTAGTCTAACCCTACGCTCTTCAAAGCCTCCTTAGGAGCAATGGTTCCAGTAACAATAAGTTTGCGAAGTGATTCGTAGATACCAATTGGTCTTGATAAAACTCTAGGGGGGCTGCCGTTAGAGATACCTTGAATGATCGCATGGAGCTTTGCTCCTTCAACTAAATCATAGACCGGAACTCTTCCACCATGACCAGACCATGAGCAAGACTTACATCCCCTAGACACGTAAGTTTTATCATGTTCACTAAGTCTGAAAAACTTTCTCATCTGATCTGCACCAAGCTCTTCGTCTAAGCAGTGCTGGCAATTAGCAAGGACTAGTCGTTGATTAACAACCAGATTAATAGAACTCAACAAACGATTAGTGGTCAGGCCAAAATCTAGAAGTCTCATCATTGCACTCACCACACTTTCCGCATGCATTCCCGAAAGAACTAGGTGTCCTGTGCTACCAGCCTCAAAGACAAAACGTGCCGAATCCCTATCTCTAATTTCACCGATTCCAATTATATCTGGGTCTTGTCTCAAAATAACTGGAAGATAATCACAGTAAGATCTCATTCGTCCTAAATCTACCTCGATTTGAGTTACCCCTTCCAACTCTCTTTCTACCGGATCCTCTACGGACACAATGCGCTGCTGCTCACCACTAAGATGCTTTAGACAAGCCTGAAGCGCCGTAGACTTCCCGCTACCTGTAGGGCCGGTAAACAGAATTACTCCATTGTTCTTTTCTATTTCTCGCCGAACACAACTGCTTTGAGAAAAGTTAAACCCTAGCCTAGAAAATTCAAGGCTTTCACTTGAGCTAAACTCTCCTACTCCAATTAACCGCACTGAAAGGTAAGGACCGAACTTACCGGGAATAATCGATAGTCGAAGGCGGACCTTAAATAAATCGCATTCAAAAGAACAAGCACCCTCTTGAGGCAGATTGTGTTCTGTCAGATCTAAGGAAGCCAAGTTCTTTAGTCGACGCAGCATCTCCTGATAGGAATCCACACCGAAATTTAGATTTGGGGCAAAGTAGTAAGAACTAACCATCTCTCCATTTACTCGAAGTTTAAAATCAATTTCCTCGGCAGCAGGCATAAAATGAAAGTCACTGGCATCTAAGGCCCAAGATAAATACAGCACCTCTTCTAATAAATTATTTCTCGCAGAATATTGATCTTGAAGGTAAGCAAGGATCACCGATTTATATAAGCTTTTTTCTTTATAACCTTCTACCTCAACCTCCGCAGAAGTCAGGTATTTAAGCTTCTCAATAATTTCGACCTGGCTCTTTCCATCATCGAAGACAAAACTAACGGTTCTTCTTCCAAAGCCATCATCAAATACTCTGAGAGGAAGCACCCCGTATTCTAAAGCGTGCTGCCTTTCTATCAAACACCTAGCCTCTGAACTGGAACAACTCGCTAAATGGCTTTGTTGAAAGGATCTTGGCCCAGGTGCCACTTCAATGTACTTCAATGCTATCTCCAGACTAGAAACGTGAAATGTCGAATTAAGATCAGAATGCCAATTCTAGTTTATTAGGTTAAAGCTGTTTGTAAGGTTTAATTCGCGACATCCGGCAGAAATTTTCTGTCCTAAGCTCATTTTTAAACTAAAACGCTCCGGCCACTGCTAAGATTCTCCAAATCTTACTCCTGTGATAGCTATTGGCGCTCCAACGAGCCCCTTAACAAAAAATCACTGTTATCAGGAGGATAGGTCTTAATAAGTCTAAGTATCTTCAACAGGTTAAAAATTTGGTCACGCATCAAGCGAATCCACCAATAACAAACAAAAGTAGTCAGAAACGTTTCGTTTGCAGGTCAACTCGTGATTCAATACTGAACCTTTGGTTTAGTTGAATACACACAGCAAGGTTTAAGAAAGTGGAAGCAGTTAAAAGAAGTGAAAATTTATTCGACGCAGAAGGGCTAAAAGTCGCCAAAAGCGCAGTTGAAGTTGGCAAGACTTACCCTGTGTACGGAATGATTACCAAAATCATCGAAGAAGAGGAGAGTAGTGTCGTTCTCGAGCTCAATTTTCAAATCAAGGCAAGATTAAAAATTGCTTCAGTAGACCAACTATCTGTTTTAAAAGAACGTGTTTTCGAACCTGGTATTTTTGTCTCTAAAATTCTTAACACTGAACCCAAAGTTGAAGTAGTTTGCAAAAAGGTAATCTTTGGCAAAAGAGCTGATTTTAACGCCTAGACCACCAGTTACTCCCCCAAACAAGTTATTTTGACATATCTGACAGCTGTTTAGTATACAACTGGGACAGCTTCTTTTCTGCTGTTGTACGACATTCACTCCAGGATT
>CALIEE010000127.1 GCA_938022485.1 uncultured bacterium
ATTTTATTATCGCCTCTGTTCATTCTCAGTTTACTCTTTCGGAAAAAGAACAAACCAAAAGAATTATAAAAGCAGTGAGTAATCCATTTACTACAATTCTTGGGCATCCCACTGGCAGACTTTTATTAAAACGTGACGGCTATGATTTGAACATCCCAGCTGTCATTGATGCTTGCGCCGAACATGGAGTAGCAATTGAAATAAACGCCAACCCCAGACGTTTAGACCTAGACTGGCGTTTTGCAGCTAAGGCGAAAAGCCTAGGGGTCAGCATTCCAATCAATCCAGATGCTCATTCAACTGAGGGCATTTCCCATGTTGTCTTTGGAGTAAACGTGGCAAGAAAAGCCGGATTAACTAAAAAAGACTCTTTAAGTTGCCTTAGCCTCAAAAAAATTGAAGAACATTTTGATTCTCGGAGACAGTAGTGGCCAAAGTCTCTAAAGCTGAACTTAAAAAGAAAGCTAGCTTAGTCAATAGAAGGCTAACAAAAGAGCATCCCGATGCGCACTGCGCTCTAGATTTCGAAAACCCACTACAGCTTTTGGTTGCAACGATCTTATCAGCACAGTGCACCGATGAGAGAGTTAATAAAGTCACAAAAGAGCTCTTTAAAGAATTTAAAACGCCAGAGGACTATCTAAACAAACCTCACAAAAAACTGGAAGAGATGGTCAACTCCACTGGGTTTTTTCGCATGAAAGCGAAAAATATTAGAGGAGCCATGAGAGCTATAGTGGAACAGCATGACAGCGAGGTTCCAAAAACTATGGAGGAGCTTCATGCTCTACCAGGGGTAGGACGAAAAACTGCTAACGTCGTCTTAGGAAATGGCTTTGGAATCCCGGGTTTACCGGTAGACACTCACGTCACCCGACTTTGCAATAAACTTGGTTTAACCAAAGATAAGGATGCGGTAAAAATAGAATATCAGTTAAACGATCTTTTAAGAAAAGAGCATTGGACTATGTTTAGCTTAAGACTAATCTTTCATGGGCGAAGAGTTTGCAAAGCCAGAAAACCAGACTGCGAAAACTGCTGCCTAAGTGACATTTGCTCCTTTCCAGGATAACAATGGACAAACTTGACCACACAGCTATTACCGTAAGTAACATAGACCAAGCAGTAAGTTGGTATCAAGGGAGTTTTGACTGCGAGGTTCTTTACAAAACTGAAACGGAAGCCATGCTCGAGTTTGAAAACGTAAAGCTTCAACTATTGCTCCCTAGCCAACGGCCCTCTCATCTAGCTTTTAGAAAAAAAGATGCTAATACCTACGGGACACTGAAGAAAAATAAGGATGGATCTAGCTCCTGTTTTATCTCCGATTCAACAGGAAATCTTGTTGAGGTAATTGCCTACGAGGATAAAGATTGAAAACTATCGTAACCGGTTCTTCTGGTCTTGTAGGAAAAGCTTTTGTTGAAAGTTGCCTTGAGAGAAATTTAGAGCCGATCAGAATGGTGCGCTCTGAGTCTAAGCTGTCAAATGATACTAGCACTCACCTTTGGAAGCCCCTTGAAGTAGTCAAAGATTTACCCAAAGCTGATGCTGTTGTACATCTCGCTGGAGAGGGAATTATTGGTCTTTGGTCTCAAGCTAAAAAAGAACGGATGACTAAGAGTCGAGTCGAAACCACCAAGAACCTTTGCAGAAGTTTAATTGAATCGGGTTCCTTACCTAAGGTTTTTGTATGTGCCAGCGGTATCGGAATATATGGCAGTAGAGGAGATGAGATACTTACTGAGAAAAGTAGTCTAGAGGACAATCTCTTCCTCTCTCAACTAGCCAAAGATTGGGAAGATGCTTGCTCAGAGATTAAGGCTGCCGGAACCCGGGTAGTGAATTTGAGAATTTCAGTAGTACTTAGTCCTAAAGGCGGCGCCCTTCAAAAAATGTTACCGGCTTTTCGCTTCGGCCTTGGGGGCCCACTAGGTAGCGGAAAACAATGGATGAGCTGGATCAGTCTGGAAGACCTAGTTAATACTATTCATTTTTCCATAGAAAACGAATCTCTAGAGGGCCCTGTCAATGTCTGTAGCCCTAAAGCTGTAAATAACAACACCTTCACCAAAGCTCTTGGAAGCAAGCTTGGTAGACCTACTTTTTTTAGGGTACCTGAATTTGTATTAAACACTGTTGCTGGCGAAATGGCCCAAAACACTTTGTTGATAAGCAGCAGAGCAGAGCCTCAAATACTGACTGAATCGGGTTTTAAATTCAATCATCCTACATTGGCCGATTATTTCGACGCCACTCCGCTCTAGAAACAAAGACAGTGGCTATCAATAGAGGCCCAATTTTGTTAACATTAAGATAATAAAACGCTAATACTTAAGGAAAATCATGATTTCAAGCTCCATCCGCGACAAGCTTTACCAACAAGTTAATCTGGAACTAACTGCTGAATATGCTTATTTGGCGATGGCTGCTTGGTGCAAGGCGAGAGAGTGGAGCGGGTTTGCTGAATGGTTCTCTGCTCAAGCGGCAGAAGAAAGAGCCCATGGAATGAAAGTTATGGAGTACTTACTCGATCAAGGGGAAGAAGTTCAATTTCGAGCGATTGAAGAGGCGCCAACAAATTTCAAAACTCTTCTAGAGATAATGGAAGCCTCACTTGCCCACGAACAAAAGGTCACCAAATCCTATGGCGAGCTAATGCAAATAGCTCGAAAAGAAAACGACTATGCTACAGAAATATTCACCCAGTGGTTCATTACAGAGCAAGTTGAAGAGGAAGCAGCCGCTGGAGCGATTATCGAACGCTTGAAAAGAGCTGGTGACCATATAGGTGCCTTGCAGAGCATTGATAGTCGAGTAATGTCCGATAGAGATCATTAGACTTTAACTCCTAACTGGGGTTCAAGCCACTTTGATTTATTTGAGAATTGATTGGACTAGTTCCTAAGTTTTTTTGTGGACGCCTCGGAGGAATGTTCATGAACTCCTCAATTAAGTCACAGATAGCCCCAGATAAATCTTTCCCCTTACAGTAGAGTTGGCTCTCGCACCTAATATTCCAGACATTTGGCAAGGCTGATTGAAATAGCTTAGATTGCCTTTTCTCATAAGAAGTAGAGTCGCTGCAGCTCAAAACCAATACAGGGCAATCTATACGATGAGCATAAGAACGAGAATCAAATTCACCTCTTGATAGTCTTAAGGGCAAACCGAAAGGCAATACCCGTTCTACAAAATCAATTATCGATTGGAAAAAACCTTGTTCTAGTCTGCTCGAAGGATTAACTAACACCAGCCTACGACAAAGTTTACGATCAGCTAGAGTTATTGCTTGAGCGATAACTCCTCCTCCCCGCACCCCTATAATTGTGGCTCTCTTCACACCTAAGTCTTTAATTGACTTTACTAGAGCCTGGCAAAACTCCTCTATATCATCTGTGGAAGGCAAAGGAGAGTTTAATACTATCAGGTTTTTAAACCGCTCTTGAGAAAAACTACTTTTCTCTTCGACCAGCCGCTCTGGTAGATATACCAAGACGGCCTCCCCCTGAGCTAAGGAACCACGAACACTAAGATCTATTTTAAACTTACTCATTTAACTTAATCAGTAACCTAACTGTAGTCGTCCTCTACCTTAGCACGATAAAGCTTAACTTCAGAAACACTCCAAGGGACTGAAGGATCGACCACTGTCTGTCTAAAAAGTAGCTTAGTCACAACTACTTCCTGAGGAAAATCGAGGAAAACTTCATCATTTGAACCAAAGTAAGGGTAGCCATTTTGGGTCCACTTAGCAGGACCTTGCCACGGGGTATAACGCCTATCCACAATAGTTTGTCCATTCCTCGCTAAGGTATACTCAATCTCTAAGCCACGGGGATATTCATAAATTAATCCCCCAAGAAAAAGAACGACTCTAGTAATATTTTGAGGCCTACTAAACTCAATCTCAAACCAACGAGTAGATGAATCGGCCCCTACTGCTCTCCACCAACTAGGGGTTTTTAAGTCAGAAAGAAGAGACACATCCTCTTCACCTTCTCCTGCTTTGAGACCCCAAGGCTCACTAGGGTTCTCAAAAATTCTTTCCAGTTCTTCGGCGCTTCTACGCCTTCCCTCACCTGAAAGCAATGTCCATGCTCCTAGTTTAGAAGCGACATGATTTGAAGGTGAAAAAAGCAAGCCATCTACATCAGTCTCACTACTTTTCTGATAAATAGATCTATTCTCAATCACATAATCATTAAGTGCCTCAATAGGGAGGAATCTGGCGACTAAAAAAAGAATTGAAATAGCGGAAATATAAACCAAATTCTTTTGATTCGCTGAAAAACAGGCATAAACAAGAGAAAGGGCAGTTAGAGGAATCAGGGGTCGCCAAAACAAACTAGCCAAAGACATTCCCGGAATTAATTGCACTAAAAAATAAGAAGGTGAATGGTAGATCCCTCTTCTTTCTAATGCTACTTCTATTAACACCAAAACGACTAAACAAAAGCCAGGAATCAAATATTTTTTTCGATTTTTATCGGAAAACAAAGTTAGTATTCCCATGGCAACAGCCATTAACAAAGCTATCACTCTCAATTCAAAGAAATATTGAGCAGCTAAAAGCATGTTAGGTCTGGGGTCAGCACCTACTAATGATATGTGCCTTAAGTCAAAAATACTAGCCGGTACAAGTCTCGCCGATCTAGGGTAGTCTGGAAAAGAATATTGCGGAAGGTAGAAGACTCCTATTAGAAATAGAAAACCTGTGATCAATAGCAGCCATCCGGCTTTATCTATTCTTATAAATAATCCTAAAGCTAGAATGGCCACAATGCCAAATCCCGCAAGTGGTCCTGCAGTTAACACCCAAATTAGTCCTGTAGCTAACAGCGCAAGGCCAGTAGAAACTCCATTCTTTTTTACAAAACAAACACTAGCGATTGCAAACCAAGGAAACCACTGAACATGGGCTTCAAAAAAACGCACTCCAAATATCGCCAGCGTCAAACAAAAAACAGTAGATGCTCCCAATAATCTGAATAACTTTCCAGAGCCTGATGTTGTAGATTGTGAGAGAAATATAAGGCCAAGTAGGTAGATTAGTCCCTGCCCAAGTCTATAGTTTAGACTTGAAGGGAGACTTTTTCCCTTCAAAATCAAATAAATTAAGGGATCAAGCCTTTCTCTGGAGATAAAATTTAAATCTCCAATAAACTGATCAACAAGTAGTTGGTTGAGGTCCACGCCTTGTCTAATAGAAAAGAATAACACACAATTTGGAAAATACTACGTCGGTATCTATTCTATAGAGTCATTTGAAATGAGCAAAGGACTTACTGCCTTAGTATGGTTGGAATAGTGAAATTTCCTTCCTTTTTTCTATTAACCCAGGCAGAAATGACACTTCCAGCTGAACTGTGCACTGTCACTACGCCATAGTTATCAGCAAAATCAAAATCATTTAGCCTCACTTGAGCTTGTCCATTGGCTGGAACTGATACCGCATGACCAAGCACTGCTGCAGAGCCGTCAGATCTGACCATAGAAAGAAATGCTTCAGTGCGCTGATCTGTGCTGTTAACAAGAACTAGGTTGGAGTCTTGGGTAAGAAAGGTATTGTAAGATCCTCGTAAAACAAACCCTAAAGACTCTCTAGCTCTTACCCCGTGCATGGCAACGATAGATCCAGATGAATCTCTTTCATATTGCATATTAACAGCCATCACCGCGCCACCAGGTGATTCGATTACGCCTACACCTCTTTCTCCTACACCCAGTATTGCATCTGTAACCAGATGAAAGCTTGACTTCGGAGCAAGGAAGAATTCGAAGCTATCTTTCAAAAGCCCATTTTCAGAATAAATTTGAACTTTTGCGTTTGTAGCAGAATTTCCAGGGTTCATTAACTCAATGATTGCTGAAGAAGACTCTGTCGAAAGTGGAACAACTTGACGACCTTTATTTCCTGTAGAGCCTTCTAGCTGAAAAGCCGTAGCAAAACTGTTCACTCCCCATGGATTGTCATACAGGTATCTAATATTACGAAGCTGAAAAACTGCATTTTTATTATCAGGTCTCCACTCAATCATTCCGTATCTTGAAGAACCCACTTCATGACCAGGAAAATCTCGTCTCGCGCCAGCCTCAATTCTCACATCCTGACTACTTAGTGTTGAACCAGCCTCATCATAAAAAATCAAAGAACCATTTTGAGCACGCTCTGAGTTGTTCGTAATTTGAATCCAGTTTGCTACAATATTACTGGCATCCCAAATATTAGCACTAGGCTGAAAAGTGTTAAATGACACAAATTGATTGCCGGAAATGCCATTAGTAAAAGGCATTGAGAAGGCAAACTGAAAATCTCCCGGAGTAACATCGGCTTTATAGTAGACCATACGTCCATCAAGTTCTCCTTCTTCACCAGAATGGCTTAGACAAATGCGGCCGTAGGAGTTAGCTACTCGACCGGGCATGTCATGAACCAATAAATCACACTGAGCCCCGGGTGCTATTTGGCAACTGGAATTGGAAACTGGATTTCCAGAAATATCGTATAGAACAGCATTTGATTGGATAGTGTCTGAACTAAGATTTACCTGCTCCAATATGTTCAGCATACCATCGAGAAAACCATTCCATTCACTACATAGAGTAGTTCCAAGGGCTTCAATAAAACTTCCAGAGTCCAGTGGATTACTCCCATCTACTAGCTCTTGTCCGTCCTCTACTCCATCCCCGTCCGTGTCACTACTCCTAGCGTTCGTTCCTGCAGCCAGCTCATCGATGTCTGTTAAACCATCGTTGTCATCATCATAGTCCCAAGCATCAATAACTCCATCTCTATCAGAGTCTCCAGTAGGAACTGAGTTGTTCACTTTAAGTGGGTCAGTCATATATAGGAGTACCTCTACTCCATCATCATAACCGTCTCCATCCGAATCAGCTTTTCTTGCATTAGTACGAAGTCTATTCTCTTCGACATCTGGGATGTTATCGCCATCGGTATCAACCAGAGTCTGCAGCCGAATAGCTTGCTGGGCTGGTTGTCCAGCTATAGAGCCAACTGAAAAGCAAGAGGCAATGATAGGATCTCCAAAACTACCCCCCACCATATTTACGTTTTTAAATTGATATAAGGATTCAGCAGCTGCACTCTCTCCTGAGTAGAGTTCACTATTCCATAGACCACTACTTTCTAACTCTGAGACTTCCACTCCACTATAATTACCATAGGAAGTGCTGATTCGTTGGTAACGATTAACAACCAGAGGTCTTCCAGAGCTGCCATTAATCACCGAAGATCTCTCTCCTGAGAAATTATTACTAACAAGTGAAACGTTCCAACTTCTACCAGGCTTTTTAACAGCATAGTATACAGCTAAATCATGAGCAGCACTGCCTGCAGGTCTAGAAGATGTAAAATGAAGAGTTCCATCTACTTCAAATCGAACACTAGGCTTGTTTCCAAAGCTATGATTTGAAAACTGAACCGTTTCAAAAATCCAACCACCTGTTTTTTGTTGATAGGCAATTTTAGGTTTTGCTTGATTACTATCGTAGTAAACCACTAGAGGGAGACCATTTTTCTGTATGGCTATATCATTACTTTCCCCAACTCCATTAGTACGGTCGACTACTGAACTATTCCAACTACCAGCAATACCTCGAGTAAAACGAAGAGATCCACCAGACTCACTATACCAGGCTACACAAATTTCATTAGCACATACCGAAGCTGAAATTGATCCAGTCCCCCCCCCTTCGCTATTAATGACTCGGTGAGACCAGCCATCAGAGGTCCTGCGGCTAAGGTTCAGTTGACCTAAGAGGTTATAGTAAAAAATATAGGCCTGATTATTATATACCGCCACGGCAGTATCTGAATCTCGATTACCTGGGTTAGATCTGACTTTCTCGGTAAACCAATTTCTGCCGGCTTTTGAAGTGTGGCGTAGGTCTCCAGTTCGGCTATTAAAATGAGCTAAAGAAGGAACATTACCAGGCCCTAAAGTCATTGAGAGACCTTGGCCATCGCCCTGACTACCAGTATCGAAGCCATCTAAGTCCAATGCAACTGCAGATGAAACAACTCCCAACGAAAGCACAGCGATAAGTAAAAAACCTACTAAATTTTTAGTGTATTCTAGCATAACTCCGATAAAACCTAAGTAATTACAGCTTTTTACAAAGCCTTTATTCTTGGTAATTTAATCGGCAGTTAGGCCCTAGAATCTTAACTTAATTACTCATAAATACTGATATAGACATAAAAATGACAAAATTAAGCAATATCTTAGAGACTTTGCTTGTCCCTAGGGGAATCTCGTAATGATGTCAGTAAGTAAGATCGACGAAGGACTTTCCATCAGCAGGATTCTCAAAAAAGCGAAGACCAATATACTCAACGTCTTTACTAGCGCTCTTACCAAAATCTTCGCTAAAGGCTGGGTGGCTAAAAATGGCTACCCCTGGTTCACTGGAAACCAGTTTAGGCAATCTACGAAATTTGAGCACAACCTCTGCTGTCCTTGGCCGAACCCTAATTCCATTAGGTAATAGTTCAACTTCACCATCTCCCTCAAGAAACCAGCCTAAATTATCACTAGCTCTCGTAAACATAGAAAAATGTTTTCCAGAGTAGACTTTCGAATATCGAGGGTCTTTATTACAATATTCAACCCATTCTTTTTTTGCTGTAATGACAGAGCTTGCATTGGCCAGGTCTAAAAACTCCTCTACTCCCTCTGAACCTCTACTTCGATAGTAGTCAGGAATAGGGTCAGAAGTAGACCACTTAGCGTGATAGAAATCTGATGAATACATCGATACCCCAGTAATGGCTGGAAGAGGAGCAATATGCCCTCCATCCTGACTAATGCCATGGGTAGACCCGAGTTCATGAAGAACAAAGCCCAGAAAAAAAACTCTTCCTTCTCCTGAATGCTCGAGCACGGCACTGGATATATCTTTAAAGTCTTTCGGCTCTAATACAAATTTCTCCGCAGACTCATTGGTCCAAGCTGCAAGAGAGGCATAAGGGTGAACCAATATTAAACCACTCGCTAACCAGACTGAAGTAAAAGCAATTAATTTAAGGACTCGCCCTGCTTTAAGAGCAGGAGTTGTGAAATTAAGCACCCAAGAAAAATACCCAGCTACTGGAAAAACAAGCATAAAGCCAAGTGGTAGCGTCATTCTAGACAATTCTAACTGAGGTTTTAAGATCGTTCCAAAAAAACCGAGCCCCAAGAGCCAGATACTTACAGCAGCGAAACAAACTTTTAGCCATTTGTTCTCTAAAAACATCAACCCCGGCAAAATCAAAATAATTAGCAAGGGATTAAGTTTTCTTAAGTTTCTCCCTAGAACCTTCTCTGCCTCCTCTACTCTCTTAGTCTCAGTTTCAGAGGGTAGTATCCCGGCGTACCAGCGATCTACTGGGGATGTATTGATTTTTTCTTCTCGCTCAGCAACTCCAGGCATCTCACTACCACCAACAAAAGAGAACACCTTAGACTCTTCTATAAAGACCTTAATCCAAGGTCCATTACAAAGACCAAACAATATAACAAAGGCCAAGGCGAGCTTGAGTCTTTTAAAATCAACACGAAACATTATTTTGGCTAGACCCAAAACCACTAAAGGAATAAAGACAAAGCCAGTAAGTGCCCAAGAAATTGCAAAGAAAGATCCAAAAAGAAGATAAAAAACATCACGCCAGCCAACATCTCTTTCCGCAAAAATTAGGCGATGAATCAAAGCAAAAGTTAGCGGTACACAAGCCGATGAAAAAATAAAACCTAGAGTTCCGTATTTCAATAACCACTCAAAATAGGAAAGCGAAGGAGCAAAAGCTAGTAAAGATGCAATAGCAGCAGTCTGACGATCCAAATCTAGCAGCCTAGCAGACAGCCAAATAACTGCTGGAACAATCAATAAGTACAGCCAAATCAGAATCAAATTATAGGCACCCAATCCCCAGT
>CALIEE010000128.1 GCA_938022485.1 uncultured bacterium
CTTATACTATCGGGTTCCTAAAAAGAACGGGTATTCCTTATAACCAGGTAACTTTAAGGGGTAATGTTTCCCAAGTAAGCATGGGCTTCGAACCCCTGGCTCCAACTAGCGTCAATGGTTGGCCAATGAACAAGCACGGACAAAACTATAAGAGCACCTATTTTCTGGGCTGGTTACCTGGTTACGCCAATGGGATTAACAGGTTGCTAACTGCTCTAACTGATGAGTTTGAAGATTTTGACCTACTATCTCTTATTCCAAATAGTAGAGATGGTTCAGACCCTGCTGCCATTGTAACTGAGCTTAGCGACCTACTTGGCTTAGATTTGGATGAAACAGATAAGGCTGAACTAGAGAATTACCTAGTAACAATCAGAAGAAATAATGGTGATGAAGAGCCGGCAGAGATTGAAAACAACGAGGACTTGTTGAAAGTAAAAGTTAGAGGTCTTCTCTGGCTCCTTACTCAACATCGTGATTACATGACATACTGATTCTAAGCGAGAGATATTTTAATGATAAATCGAAGACAGTTTCTTAAATCCATGTTCGCGGCTGGGACAGGCGCCTGTTGTGCAGCAGCTTTTGGCAATCAGAAAGACCCCTTCGCTTGGGCACAAACTAGCGGTGGAAGTGGCAGATCACTTGTTCTATTTAATCAGTTCGGTGGCTGCGACCCATTGAACAGTTTTACTATCCCAGTTGGAGTTGCCGAGTATTACGAGAAGAGAAATAGTATCGCAATTCCCGCTGATGCTATTCTTCCATTAAACGGGAGCATTGGCTTTCACCCATCTCTTTCAAACTTGAAAAGAATCTTTGACGAAGAGAATTGTGCTGTTATCAAATTTATTGGTGATCCAGTTGGCACACGCTCTCATTTTACAGCTCAAGATATTTACTCAAGAGGAACAACTTCTGACCAAGACAGAAGAGGTTGGTTAGGAAGGTTGGGAGATACTTATTTCCAGACTGAAAAATTTAGTACTATTGGTTTAGGTACTGGACCAAAATTAGACTTTCTATCTAATCGAGAAGAGAACAGACCTCTTGTTGCTGGAAGCTTAGGAGCTCTAACATACCGACCAGGGGCCACACGAGATGGTGGCATACCAGTCATTGGTGATAATGCTCTAAGGCAAGAAATTCTAGGAAAAATTACTGGTAGGGATTACCAAGACGACTCTTCAATTCGTAAAGAAGTCGACCTGGGGCACAAGACCACTCAATCTTCTGTTAACGATATTCAGGCTGCTATTTCAGCCTACGAACCGACGGGTGACTACGGCACGGATGGCGCTGCTAGGTACTTAAGAGAGGTTTCTACTCTAATAAGTGGCGGATTCAGTACTAGGGTATTTTACGGTGGAATGGGAGGCTGGGATAACCATGCTGGCCAAGGTGGAATAGAAGGAACACAGGCTGGTATACTCGCTTTAGTAGATATGGCTATTGGCGCATTTGAAGCTGATATGAAGGCAATTGGAAAATGGGATAGTACTGCTATTTGCGTGTTCACAGAATTTGGACGGAAGACTTTCGAGAACGGCTCCGGTGGAACTGACCACGGTTGGGGCTCCGCAATGCTAGTCATCGGTGGAGGCGTTAACGGAGGAGTTAAGGGCCCAGAAATTGATGCTGACACATTTTCCGAAGAATGGCTCCCTCAGAGAATCGATTTCAGAAATGCCTTCAGCGAGATGGTCAGCTGGCTTGGTTTCAACCCTGCACCGGTATTTCCAGAAAGTTTCGAAAAGGAAACTCTGGGACTATTTAGTTAGTCTACTCTAAATGAATCGGGGGAAGGCCTAGTTCTTGGTGAGGATCTCTATCAAGGATCAATAGTAGCTTCCTAAAATCGTCTGTCTCTCGAAATTTTCTAAATCCGTTATCTGTTACCACTTGTTCTACTAGCTCAGGTTTCTCAACTAGCAAAGTGTGCAACTCTTCCCTGGCAACATTAAACTTACCTTTAATGCTTGCTTGGCGGGCTGTTTCATATGCTGTTTTTTGCTGAACAGACAGTTCAGTCAATTCAACTGAAGATTCTACCCCTGGTCCATTAACCACTGACCCCTCTACCCCATCGGGCTGTTGGCGAACTTCCCCTGAAGAAGAGTTAGAGGAATCAGTTGACGAACTAATTGGTTGGTTTCGATCACCCTTACTTAACAAAAGATAAGCCAATCCAAGTAGACAAATGGCAAGTATAATAAATCCAGATTTTTTCATTTTCTCGATACTCTTCTTAGATTGATAAATATTTATCTTCAGTAGCCCTCTAAAAGTCGAAGTATGTTCTCAAAATGGAAATTGCAAAAGAGGTTCATCAGGGCATCTAAAGATAGTTTCAGTTCCCTCTCAGGGCCAAGAAATGGCTCGAAAAACCACATTCGCCATTCGCTTCATATGGAAGCTGGACCCTCATCAACACAAGCCCATTCCCCTCTAGATCAAGGGGAAATGTGTGGTCGACTTAATAACCTACTAAAATATAACTATTTTTTAAGTTTTTCATTAAATTCAGCCTATAAATGAAAAGATTACTGTAAATTTCAACATAATATTTATTTTGGTATAATAAAAATGAAGTTGGCGTAGGGTTCTTGGTTTAGTGTCAAAAAACTCGGGTCCTTTCTCCGCATCGTTATTTTAAGAAGGATGTATAAGGAGCGTTGTTGAAGTATGGATCGTGAAGAAATACTCGAAGGCCTTACCCCCGAGGGAGTTCTTGAAACTTCCAACTCATGGGAGCGTGGTGCATTTGATGGTCAGACTCTTGACTCTGACCAAGCTCCTGACCTTGCTAGCTCAACCGAAGACTATGCAATGCGCTTTAGTGGTCCAGTTGGACACTTCCTACTCTCTGTTCAAAACAAAACGGTCCTAGAACTAGTAACTAACGCAGCTTCTAAGAAAATACTGGATGTTGGCGGCGGACACGCACAGCTCGCTCCTAGTATTTCCCAACATGTCAGAGATTACTCCGTTACGGGAAGCTCGGAGGAATGCAGCAAACTGTTATCCGGACTAATCAAAAACAAAAAGATAAAGTTTAACAAAGGTAACCTTCTAGACTTACCCCATAGAGATAATGAGTTTGATACAGTCCTCTCGATCAGAATGCTACCTCATTTGAAAGAATGGCAGCAATTTATTGATGAGCTATGCCGTGTTTCAAGTGACACCGTGATTGTAGAATATCCAGAGTTCCTAAGTTGTAATTTAGTGGGTCGCCCGCTCTTTGCCTTAAAAAAAGCTATTGAAAAAAATACCCGCCCTTACCGGCTTTTCAGTCAGTCTGAAATAATTGAAGAATTTGATAGAAACGGGTTCGAACTTATAGAAGTTAAAAAACAACTCACTCTACCATTGGCTCTGCACAGAGTGTTTGGAATCTTAACTGGAAAAGCAGAGTTGTCTCGATTCTTAGAATCGATTGCACAATCCCTTGGATTGACAAAGTTAATAGGCTCTCCGGTAGTTTTGAGCTTCAAAAAAAGAAGTTAAAAACTTATTGCTATATAAATCTAATCCCCTGGGATTAACCAAACCTTAAAGACGGCTTCTCAGCGTACAGTTCGTTAAGGTGATGCTGTCCAAGAAATAGGAAAGAACAGAAAATACAGGCTCCCGCCAGCACCTCTAAAGGCTCTTCTAACGGGAGAGTCAAGACATCCGAAACAGCCGCTAGAAAAATTAACCCGAATGCCAAAACACCAGCTAGAATGGACTTGGTACAAGATAAAAATTCAGTGTAAAATAGCAAAGCAAAAATCGCGCATGGGATTAAGTAAAACATCACTATCGCATCATCAGGGCGCTTCACAAAAGGCAGAGCTGTAAGGAATGGCATGTTGTGGCCTATAGATTCGTGAATACCCAAAAACTCATCAAAAGCTAAGTAGTTCATTCCGAAGAAAGTAATCAAATAGAGCCACAATACCCGTGGTCGAGCCGCAGCTTGGCCAGTTCCCAGGATGAAGAAAAAAACCATCCCAATAAATCCGGAGCCGAGTAAGAAACAAAAAGTCACTAAATCACTATTCGGTCGATTCTCTGGTTCTAAATAAATATCGAATTTATCAAAGAAGCGAATTTGATAGATATAACCGGAAGTGTGATCAAGTAACTGCCCCTTATTGACCACTTCGTAATTGTTGTAGGCTTCTTTCAAAAGATAGCCACCTCCAATTAACAAGACTGCAAGAAACACCGTTGAAAATAGAATGATTTTCCTTGAAACATTCATTTCGGTTACGACTCCCACCAACAAATATTGACCAATATATTGTTGTTTGCAACTTGACGATAGGGGATAGGATTTGGAGGATCAAGTTCCCGAGTTAATTAGCGAGATTTAAAAATAATCTAAATAAAGGCTAGTCTAAAAAGCCATGTTATTTTTTAGCTGGAACAAGATTAAAATAAAATTTTGTAAAAAGCTGGATTAAAGAATTTTATCCAAGCCAAAAACCAGATCATCGAGCTCAATTACTTTTTTACAGGCGAAACAAACCCCTGGCATATAAGCTTCTCTATTAAGACAAGCACTTTTAATAGTCAGACTCTGAGCATGCCCGCCAAAAACAACCTCTTGATCCGCGATGACACCCGGTATTCTAATAGCGTGAATATTAGTTCCACCTAACTCTGCTCCTCTGGAGCCTGGAATTATTTCTTTACCTTTAACGGGTTTTCTAGCCTCTACTCTTGAAGCAGCGATTAACTCAGCAGTCTTAAGAGCCGTCCCTGAGGGAGAGTCTTCCTTCGCAGTATGATGATACTCAATAATCTCACACTCCGGCATATATTTAGCCGCATCAGCTGCAAACTTCATCATCAATACGGCAGATAAAGAAAAATTTGGCGCGATTATTCCTCCAATACCAGCTTCAGCACATAGAGAGGAAACTTTACTAACTTCTTTTTCGGTAAAACCGCTCGTCCCTATAACCGGTCGGGCGCCAGCAGCAACAATTGCCTCTGCATTCTTCAAGCTAGCAGAAGCTACTGTAAAATCTACAACAACAGCAGCAGCAGTATCCTTAATCGTGTCATGTAAATTATCACCAAGGTCCGTTTGACCCACGAGTTCAAGCTCTGAATCA
>CALIEE010000129.1 GCA_938022485.1 uncultured bacterium
ACTCTGCGCATTTGTTTGACCACGATGTCAGCGAGATCTTTTTCGGTCTCGACAACGATCGTGAATCTCGAAATTCCTTTCTTTTCTGTTTCAGATACCGAAAGGCTTTCAATGTTAATTTTTCGTCTAGTGAACAGTCCAGTGATCCGGTGCAGAACACCTGGACTATTCTCTGTGATTGCTGTGAATGTAAAAAACTGTGCCATCTCTCAACCCCTCCGCTACTCAAGTCTGATGTTAGATACAGACTCACCAGAAGGAACCATTGGAAAAACGTTTTCCTCCTTCTCTACGACTACTTCAAGCAAGTAAGGCCCTTCAGTTGAAAGCATTTTGTCCACTGCTGCTTCAAGCTCGGATTCTTCAGACACTCTTGCTGCCGGAATAGCAAAGCCTTCTGAGATTTTAACAAAGTCAGGGTTATCCATGTTTACGAAAGAGTACCTTTTATCGAAGAACATCTCCTGCCACTGGCGAACCATTCCCAAGTAGTTGTTGTTTAGGATGATGGTTTTTACAGCGATATTTTCTTGCCTGATGGTTGCTAGTTCCTGAAGAGTCATCTGGAAACTACCGTCACCAATTATTGCAAGAACTTCACGATGCGGAGCCCCAACCTTGGCTCCAAAGGCCGCAGGTAGAGAGAAGCCCATCGTTCCAAGACCACCAGAGGAAATAAAGCTATTTGACTCTTTGAAACGATAGTAGCGAGCACTCATCATCTGATGTTGTCCCACATCTGGAACGACAATTGCTCTTCCGTCTGTCTTTTTTGAAAGCAGGTTAATGGTTTGACCCATTGAAATCTTGCCAGCGGTTTTGGGCTTCAAGTCACCGTCAATTACTTTAGCCTGCTCCTCCTTAGCGCAGTCTAAGAAAGAACCGAACCATTCCTTGTGGTCGGCTTTTTCAACCAAAGGTAAAAGTTTTTCTAGAGCTGCTTTTGCTTCGCAGATCAAAGAGACATCAACTGTGACGTTTTTGTTTATTTCAGCAGGATCAATATCAACGTGAATGATCTTGGCTTGCTTGGCATAGGCTTCAAGATTTCCGGTAACCCTGTCATCAAATCTCATGCCCACCGCCAGGATTAGGTCCGCCTGGTTGGTTAAAAGATTCGGCCCGTAGTTTCCATGCATTCCGAGCATGCCAGCATAGTTTTCGTGGTCAGTTGGAAAGCAGGAAAGACCAAGCAAGGTGCTTGCAACGGGAATGTCAGTTTTCTCTACAAACTTTGCCAATGCTTTTTCAGCTTGAGAGATCAGAACTCCGTGGCCAACAAACATTAGCGGTTTTTTAGCCTGGTTAATCAACTCAGCTGCTTTTTCAAGATCTGAGCTTTCAGGCTCTACCTGAATATCAACGCTTGCTAGCTGAGTCTTCTTTTCATAGCTAAAATCCAAGTGATCGAACTGAGCATTCTTGGTGATATCGACCAGAACAGGACCAGGCCTGCCGTTAGCAGCGATGTAGAAAGCCTTGGCTAGAATTTCAGGAATCTCTTCAGGTTCAGTTACCTGATAGTTCCATTTGGTAATCGGCATGGTGATTCCAATTACGTCAGTTTCCTGAAATGCATCTGTTCCAAGCACTGCCTTAGGAACTTGTCCTGTAATACAAACGATTGGAACGGAGTCGAGCATAGCGTCAGCGATTCCAGTTACCAGGTTTGTAGCACCAGGACCTGAGGTTGCAATTGCAACTCCAACCTTTCCGCAGGCTCGAGCGTAACCTTCAGCAGCATGCGCAGCTCCTTGCTCGTGACGGACAAGTATATGTCTGATTTCTTTTTGATAGTCGTAGAGGGCATCGTAGAGAGGCATAATTGCCCCGCCCGGGTATCCGAAAACGGTTTCAACACCTTCGGCGATTAGAGATTCGCAAATTGCCTGCGAGCCTGTCATTTTTTTAGTTTTAGTTGCCATAGTTTTTTTATTTTTGGCTTTTTGAGAGCCGCTTCTGTAGTTCAATTTTTCTAGTCTGGTTTTTTAAATAGCTGGTTTTAAATAACCGCTGTGGTCGCTATGCCCGGAACAGTCTCCGGGTTGGTAACCAGAGTAATAACTACAGAGATGACAACTTTGATTAGGGCTGAAATGCGGACAGAATTAGAGATAAGAGGAAGCTTAAAGGCATCACGCCCCAATCGCACCTTTCGGTGAGTCAGGGGGAGGGAAGGTTTTGAAGCTATTTCAAGCATTTATCTTTTAATTACAGTCACATACCAACTTTCCAGACAGGCTTAGCCTGCTCGGGGGGAGATTATACATATAATAGGAGAAAAAATAAAAGGTTAGGTCAGAGCTGAGATAGCCCCAAGTTGGGTGGAGGATAGGGGAGGACTGGCTTAGTTTATATTCATTCAATAACTCTCAATATTCAAAGGGTTGGACCGTATTGACTCTTAAATCTAGAGGAATATAGTGCTTGTTGCTAATTTTAGTATGAAATTTTTAATATGAAACTAGCTTTCCTCTTTAAACAAATCTTTTTCGTGTAGAAATTCCCCGACTTTCTGAGTTTCCTTTCACCGATCCGTCCCTCTTGGGGATTTCAACTAGTGGGTGGGAAATTCAGGAAGTATTTGGGAGAAGTAAAAGGTTTTGTTTGGAACTTTATTCTCCGTGTCCTGGATTCCACTTTTTCGGGATGCAGGACACGGAACTCTAGTTCTTCACGTCATGCTGCTTACTTTCATTTGCCCTTGCAGCAGGGCCCTAAGAGGATTGATCATGTTAAATTTACTTAAGCTGGCCAATTTGGAGGCTGATGGTGGTCCAGGTTTGTTCGATTATCTGGACAAAATACTTGGGCGAGACCCTGATGCTCCAGAGAATCAGGTAATTTGGAAAATGGGGCACTGGGATCGAAAAATCAACCCCATCGCCCATGCTTTCACTGATGAGTATAGCCTGAGTGCGACTTTGGCAGCCTGTGATGTGCTTCGATTACCTTACCGCGGTGTACCTATGATGGCTCAATACCGTCATGATATGAGACTGGAGCCACTTGAGTGGTTTGGCACACTGGAAGAAGTCGGTATCAAGTGGTCAACAGCCGGTGATTTTCGAGTTCTCGAAAATGATCAGCGAGTTGTTGTCAACGGCAAGTCTGGTAATGCGAGACTTCGTACTGACGCAGGTGTGTTCTGCAACCAGCGGGAATACGGTAGCGTAATTTGTATACGCTGTATGCCCTGTTTGCCTTATAGCCAGGATAAGAGTGCCTTCTCGGTGGATAAAGAAACCGGTATTGTGCATTCTGAGATGAACACTCCTGGAGTACGTTTGGCTTACGCCGCACGTCATTTTCTGCAAAGGGTAAATGAATCCGGTCGAGTTGGTGTGGTTGCCCTAAAACCGACTCAGGCAATGGAAGATGGGATCAACGCCGGAATCTTGAATTGGTTACTTAATGGTACCCAGTTCGAAGTAGTTAAGGATTACGCAGTTGATGCTTACGAGGAGCACCGAGAAAGTATAGATAGTATTGTAGCCCTCCTGCCTGATGATTTCAAAAAGGGTATGGAAGATTGGGGTGGCCAAATCGAAAAGTATATTGCGGACCTAAACTATGGCAAATTGCTATGGGATATGGTTGTAGATCAGCGGGAAGTAGTAATATATGCGACTGATCTCGACGGCGATCGTCTGACGGATCTGATGGCCGATGCTCCGGCTGCCTTTCGAGGGTTTGGAGAAAAACTACTCTCGCACTTGAGTATCGATGCTGACATAAATGTTATTTGGAGCGAGATGGGGCATACTACTACCAACGGTCGCGACATGCCTTCGGTAATGCACAGGATGTCGGGTCAGCCAATTTATGAACAAACTCTCGGTACTGCTGGAGATATGCTCAAACGTCTTTTGGCTGGCGACGAAACAGTGGGAGGCAAGAAGTATCCGTACGACCCCACTATTCACTTCACGCTAACAGCTAGTGCTTATCGTGCAGCTAATCCGGGTAACGAGCAACTTGAACGTTTCCTGAGTCATGTCGAGGAACAAGTTGCACTAGTATATGGCGGCCCTCCTCATAGCCGACCCAAGTTTGTAGATGGATATACTCGTCTCAAGCAACAGGTCATTCAATGGGATCAGTTTGAAGTATCCTA
>CALIEE010000130.1 GCA_938022485.1 uncultured bacterium
TGTTTCTTTTTGTAAAAGGTCTGAGTCTAGTAAGGGCAAGGATACCCTGTTGCTCGATACAATCGGCGAATTATCTGCTGCTTATCAAGTTGCCACAGTTGCTTTTGTGGGTGCTACCTTGGTTGATATTGGCGGACACAATCCAATGGAACCTGCCGTGGCCAAGGTTCCTGTGATAGTCGGTCCTCATCACAGTAATGTCCTTGAAGAAGTTAAGCTCCTTGAGGACTCAGGCGGGATATTTGTAGTTGAAGACTCGAGTCAGCTTGAAACTATCTTGTTCGAACTTCTTAGTGATCAAGAGAAATGCAAAAAGGCTTCTGAAGGAGCATTTGATGCTTGGGAACAGGCAAGTGGAGCCACAGATAAAGTATTTCCATTGCTGGCCTCCGTTGGAGATTCTGCGGCTCAGCCGAACTATGAACTTAGGCCTGCTCTGATCCTGCCTTTGGTGATGACCGGACTTTCCTTTTTGTTTGGTTTTGGAACTAGAGTTAGAAATCTATCTTTTGATATCGGGATACTTAAAGAACAAAGTACTGACTTGCCGGTGGTTAGTGTCGGTAATGTAACAGTAGGAGGGAGTGGTAAAACTCCAGTCACATCTTTTTTATGTGCTCTTTTTAGAGAGAAAGGATTGCGCCCTGTTATTGTGACTCGAGGTTACAAGGGAAGCCTGGAAGGCCCACATTTGGTGGGTAGACATGACAAGGTGGAGGATGTGGGGGATGAGGCCTTAATGCAGTGTCGAAAGTATGACCCTGATGTGAAGGTTGTTGTTGCCAAAAAGCGAGTTGAGGGTGCTAATTTTGTTAGGGAGAATGATCTAGGTGATATAATTCTACTCGATGACGGTTTTCAACATCGCTGGTTGAAAAGAGATTTAAACCTTTTATTGGTCGACCCTTCGGAACCGGAATTTGTTCAGCGTTGGTCTAAGCCTAAACTGCTTCCTGCTGGTAGATTTAGAGAGAACCCTGGTAAAGCCTTTCGCAGGGCCGATATAGTTGTCTTCGTTCTTAGAGAATGGAAAACAGATAAAGAAAAGTTCGAAAATTCAGTAAGTTTAGTTCGGGAGCGGTATCAACCAAGCTCTATAGTTTTTCTGCAGTTGAGCGCGGATCAAGCTATTAGTATTGACGGTGAGCAGGAAAGAGCTTTGTCTGATTTTCGAGATGCCTCAGTCGTTACTGCTTTAGCTCAGCCTGGACAGTTTAGTGAAATGCTTGAGACCAGTGGAGTGAAAGTGAAGAAGAGAGCTTTCTTTCCTGATCACTTCTCTTGGACTGAGAGTGGTTGGCGAGAGCTCTCTAGGCAACTAATTGAACCAGTATTGGTAACAGAGAAAGACGCTACCAAACTTTGTCGCTTCAATATGGTTCAGGAAGAAGATATTTGGGTGGTTCCACTAAAAGTCAGAATGGTGGGCAAGGAAACGCCCAGGGTTATTGAGGAAGCCATTCAGGAAATTATCTCTAAAACTGGTTTACCTGCCTTTGATGAAAAACAGATTGAGAACCAACAAGCGAGGAGTTAGCAGCTTCTTAGTTAGAGATTTTCTTGCCACTCTTTCTCTTTAAAACCTGTCAGGCCTAAGTCATCGCTTAGAAGAAAAGGGCGTTTTACAAGCTTGCCATTTTGATTAAGCAAGTCAAAAGCTTCCTCGTTGCTCAGCTTGTCAAATTTATCCTTTAAGCCAAGCTCTTTGTAAACCAAGCCTGAAGTATTAAACAGTCTCTTTAATTCGCCGCCTTTAAATTTGAGCATCTTCTTTAAGTCGGCTTTGCTGGGCGGAGTTTCAACGATGTCGATTACTTTAAAATCTAACTTCTTTTTCTCAAGAAATTTTACGGCGTTTCTGCAGGTTGAGCATTTGGAGTAGGAATATATTTTTATCATAATGTCTTTTATTTTTTACCAAACACAGGAGTCAGGTCAGTTCTTAGTACAAATCCATTATCAGGCTTGATAACCTTAAGCCATTCACCTGAAGAACCAGTTGAAGTAATTTGTCCACCCTTTCTAACTTCACCAATTTTTTTTGATGCCTTGGAGGCAGCTTGGTGAAGGAAAGTTTTTTGAGCAGTGACTCTCCATCTTTTTTTCTTGATCACATCTTGTTTAGTTGAGTCACCAATAGCGAAAGTTGGAACATTCTTCCCGGATCTACCTAATCCAGATTGGCCGACGTTATACTGACTGCTTCTAGGTCGATTATTTGAAGACTGGGTATTTGAAGACTGGGATTTTCTAGACTGATCAGCGCTGATTGAATTACTAGTCCGCGGGTCAACGCGTCTCTTTTCTTTGCCGTCGTAATATTTATCGGTCCAGCCCTGAGCGTATTGCTCATTCTTTGTTGGCAAGGAGCTACTAGCATCATTTTTTGGGAGAGATTGTTTTGGAGTTGGTTTTCCGTGATTATGTATCTGGCTAGTTGGCCTGTAAGTTCCAGCTTTTCTCTGTTCTGCTAGAGGCATCGCCTCTTCCAGTGCACCTAGTCGGTCTGTTGCGGGAGGATGGGTCGAGAAAAAAGCTGATTTCGATCCACCAAATGATGGGTCTTTACTGGCTCGCTCCCAAAATACAAGCGCCTGTCTAGGATCGTATCCTGCTTGGGCCATAATCATTAGACCTACATGATCAGCTTCATGTTCCAGTTGCCGTGAGTAAGGATTAACTAAAATACCTTTGCCTAACTGTTCAGTCACTGATGCTGCTACTTGACCTAAATTGGCACCAATTTGACCGCCATCAGTTCCGCGAGCAACTGCGATGCCAGCGGCCATAGCGCCAATTCGTATTAACATTTTTTTAACTTCTTCGTTCGGATCTGGATCGGTATGTCTTGCCAATACATGGGCCAGTTCATGACCAAGAATAGTGGCTAGCTCGTCGTCTGTTTGAATCCAGTCAAGCATTCCAGACCAAACAAAAACGTGATTGCCTCGAGTTGCAGCGGCATTCTTTACTTCTGGCGCTTTGAATAAATATACATGCCAGGGCTCCTGATCAGCTTTGGCAGCTTTTGTCAGTCGGTCCACTATCTCGTTAATTTTGTCTAGCCTAGGGTCATTGTAGTCCAGTGGCCATTTTTCAGACATCTTTTGCAAAACGGTGTGTCCGTATTGCTCCTCTGTTGTCGTAACTGGTTTGGACTTTGGTATGTGTCCTACTGGGACAGCAGCCTTCTTGCTCGAGCAAGCTGAGAGCAACAATAGAGAAAAGCAAAATAGCAGACTAACTATCCTATTTACTGTCATTATTTTGTCTCCACTGGTAAGTTGGGGCACCCTATATTAGACGAAGTACCTTTATAGATAATTCCCGCTACAAATGACAAGCAACCCGAAAAATATTCCCGAATCTCCTCAGAAATCTGCCAAGGGAACTGAATTTGCCCTGAAGCTATTCTCAAAGTCCGTTTTGAAGCAGGCGAAACTTAGAAATCTACTAAAAGTTTCTGGTAGCTTTGAGGAGAAAGTTTGTCTCGACCTGGGTTCAGATAATGGAGTGATTTCTTATTATCTAAGAGAAGCAGGTGGAAATTGGTGTAGTGGAGATTTAACTGAGGAGGTAGTGGGGGCTATTCGCTCACTGGTTGTCAGTAATGTTGACCTAGTAGCAGGTGATGCTCTTCCTTATACAGATCAGCAGTTCGATACAGTAGTAGTTGTTGATATGCTGGAGCATGTTCAAAGTGAAGATAAGTTTATTTCTGAATTAGATCGCATAGTAAAACCCGGAGGTTTGGTAGTAATCAATACCCCCAACCTAAAGCCTTTCTCACCACTAAGGGCGTTTAGGCACTTAATTGGCCAGACAGACGAAAAACACGGCCATCTCCGGCCTGGTTACAGTCAAGAGAGACTCCAAGAACTAGTGGGGGACGGATATAGCTTAGAGAATGGCTACACTTATTCAGGTTTCTTTGCTGAGTCGATTGATACCGCGATTGTTTTCGCTTACGGGCTACTAAAAAAGCTTAAAAGTGGTGCTGATAAATCCGAAAAGCAGGGTGAAATTAGTAAAGGTTTGGTGGTCACCGAAGAAGGGTTGAAAGCTTTTGAAAAACAGTTCAAGATTTATTCGTTAATTTATCCTATTGTCTCAATAGTTTCTAAACTCGATAAGCTTTTGTTTTTTATCCCAGGTTTCATGCGAATAGCTGGGTTTAGAAAAGTTTAGATAGATGTCTAGATTGATCAACTGATGAAGGATCTTCTCTAGATCGGCTCTATGTTTTCGTTCAAAATGCGATCAAATCTCACAAATATAGTTTTTAGTTTTCAGCTGGCATTAACGGAACCGAAGCTCAGCCCCTAGAATTTCGGAACCAAAGGTTCTATTGTGAATGAACCTGAGTTGGTTTTCCCCATTTCTCCACCATTCAACTGGAGCTGAAATTAAAAAAGTCTCAATTTTTCCATCGAGATCGCTGGAGGCACTAGCTCCGAAAAGTTCAATCGGACCATTGCCATTGATGTAGAGCAAACTCTCATTTGCGAAATCCGGATCCTTCGCCGTGAGGGAAAGTAGTCCTTCGGAGGCTCCAGCAAACTTGTTTCCGTTTATAGAAACTGTGTGGTCTCGATTAAAACTTCTAATTGAAAATGGAAACTGATTTTCAGGCTCTGGTTGTGTCACCACTCCTTCAAACCTTACGGAAGCACCAAGAATTATTGAACCCTTAGTGTGTCTATGGATAAAATTGAGCTCGTTTCTGCCATCACGCCACCACTGAGCAGGCATTTCAAACTCAAAAGTTTCTTCTATATCATCGAAGGCGACTGAGGCAGTATTTCCAAATAGCACAACGGGTCCATTGCCATTGATATAGAGATGACTCTCGTCTTGGAAGTCAGGGTCTGCTGCAGTTATCCGGAGGATTGCGGTGTTTGCGGAAGAATTTTTTCTCGCTTCCAGAGATACTGTACGATTTATGTTGTCAGGATTGATAATTAGCGGAAAATTATCTTCCGGCTGTGGATCCGGCTGTGGATCCGGCTGTGGATCCGGCTGTGGATCCGGCTGTGGATCCGGCTGTGGATCCGGCTGTGGATCCGGCTGTGCGGCCAGCGATCTAATCCTTAGATAAGCCGCTGCTTCGAATCCGTTTTTGTTGCTGTCAATTGCATTTTTAGTTGGAAAGTTATTAGAGCGAGTGGCTCCTACGACTATGAGATCTCCCGTGGCAGAGACAGCAATTGCTCGACCTGAATCTCTAGCCGAGCCACCAAAGTAGGAAGCGTATCTGACCTGGCTGAGATTAGTATCGAACTTTGCAACATAGAAATCACCTTCACCTCCAAGCCGGCTTTGAATAGCGTTGGAGGTTACAGGAAAGTTGCTGGAAAAGGTGTTACCTGAAACTACAATTCCTCCATCCCGGTCAAAAGCAATACCTTCAACTTCTTCTCGCGAAGAGCCACCAAGGTAAGTTGAAGCGATTATCCTTCTTCCATCAGCAGATATTTTTGTTATGAAGCCTTCCTCATTGCCAGGTCTATTCTGCTGGAATGCTCCAGGGGTGGTTGGAAAATTACCGGAAAGAGTTGTTCCTGCGACGTAAGCCTGTCCTTGTCCATCCACTGCAAGATTATGAGTTTCAATATCTTCTCTGCCACTACCGCCTAGGTAGCTGCAGTAGTTCAAACTTCCATTGGCGTTGAACTTGGCTATTACAAAATCTGCATCTCCAGCTTTCGAAGGTTGAAATGCATTCTTCACAGGGATGTTTGAAGAATCCGAGATAAAAACAAGATATGCACTACCTCCAGGACCTGATCTAACCGAAGGGGCATTACCATCATCGGTGCTGCCACCTATAAAAGTGGCATATTGGATATCTCTTCCAGTGCTGGATAGTTTAGCAAATACGGCATCTGACCCTCCCCGAGAATTACTCTGAAACGCTCCTGGAGTTATTAAAGAGAATGACCCTGAGTATACAGATCCTCCAATTAAAATATTCCCGTTATTATCTACATCGATGTCACGAACAAAACCTCGGCCAGGGCCTCCAAAGTATGTCGACCAGAGCAGCCTTCCTCCGTCAGCGGAAATTTTTGAAACAAAACCATCCTGTCGTCCGTAAAGCGAGTTGACTTGATTATCTCCTGCAAAGTTTCTTTGAGCGACACCAGAGGTTGTGGGAAAACCCTCGCCAGCTCTACCTGCTACAATAACATTGTCAGCGTTATCGACCTCTACAGCATAGGCACGGTCATAGTTTGGACCTCCAAGGTAGGTAGACCAAATTAGCTGCCCGTCAGGTGAAAGTTTTGTGATAAAAACATCCATTGCTCCTGCATTGCCCAAAGAGCTTCCGCCAGTAGCAAAACTTCGGTCATAGGCTCCCCCGGTTGTTGGGTAGTCGGGCGAAGGGGTTCCGCCCACTATAATCATATTCCCTCTTGAATCTGTAACAACATCTCTGGCCTGTTCCCATTTCAGAGAGCCGGAACCTGAATTTCCATCAAGTAAGCTGGCAGCCCTTAGGACTACATTTTCAGTTGTGTCCAGGGCCTGAG
The DNA here is from genome assembly GCA_938022485.1 of uncultured bacterium. Taxonomy (GTDB): domain Bacteria; phylum Bdellovibrionota_C; class UBA2361; order SZUA-149; family CALKYB01; genus CALKYB01. The sequence goes on from CALIEE010000130.1 coordinate 6,534, forward strand.
CGGCTGGAATAAAAGATAAAGGTATAAGGATACCTAGAAGGAATGAAGAAAACCGAATATTCATACTGCTACTTGAAAGAAAAACCCTAACTACAACGGAGGGGAGGGGGAAAACCTAGAACCTCCTTCAGTCTCCTTATTAGTTATGCCTTATTTAGGACTGATCGATGCATTATATACTGGAGAGGTGTTTGTATGTTATTTCGGTGAGTTATGGCCTTAAATAGCATGTGAAATTAGCATGCCTAGGCATAAGTCTTAGGCAGCCTGTTTTTCATCCTCTGCGCTGTCTTTGAGCTCTTGGCTTGAGCTCGTTTTTGATTTCTCCTCTTCTTCCCCTGCGTATTGTTTTTTTGTTGGAATGAAAAGAGGCACCCCTTCTTTCGGTTGACGAAAGGAGCTGGGGTGCCCGTGTCTGAACAGCAGGTAAAGTGGCTGGAACAGCCCAACTATACGGGCTGAACCAACCGGGGGTTTGTGTTGGGAGATTAGGAGATTTTTGGGAGGACCTGGCTTTTCTAGTCTAACAGGCAGTCCTAATTCTTTGATCATTTTAAAATAAAGAGAGCAATCTCTTTCGGACTCCGATAGTTTGGATAGTGGTAAGATGGAAAGACCTGTGTGGACGCCACAATTTTTCAAACCTCGAGCAGCTATTAAGCGAGCTTTTGGACTAGCCATTCCAGGGAACCAACGTTTACTTAACTTATCATCGATAAATTCTAGGAGCATTCTGACTTTAATTCGAGATCTTGCTGCTCTTAGAACTGGGCTTAGGGTGAGAATGAGAGGAGAGCGAGTTACTATTACAATTTTAGGTATCGAAGACTCGGCTAAGGATTTGACGAGTTCAAGAGCGGTCTTAATCTTAAGTGAATACCTTTCTTTTCCAGAGGTGAATTCTTTGCGATCGACTCCGAACAAATGCTCTACGACTACAGTCTCTGCACCAACAAAAGAAAGATAGCGGATAAGGAGTTTGAAACAATCTGGGTGCTCAACGGGGATTAGGTGTACTTTCGAGCAATTAGAAATATTACGGGTGCCCGGTCTGGGGTGAATGACAAGTCTACCGTTTAGCTTGCCAGCTCTGAGGAACCCTCGGTCGATATCTATTAGGTATTTAATCATGATAATCCTCTTAAAAGAGCCAGGAAAAACAGGCAGTTGACCAGCTTACTTTAAATTCGATGTAGTGATCTGTGGAAAAGGTTCAAGTAAGTTAAAGTAAATAGATTAAATAGGTAGGTTATCGGTCGAATTTATAATTATGCAGAGCTTTGCATTTTAATGCAGATGTGATAGTCTGCGCGACCTTATGAAAAAGACGACTGCAATCATTGGTGCCTCTGGCTACACGGGTAGTGAACTACTCAGACTTTTAACAGCTCATCCAGAGCTTGAGCTTGTGGCTGCCACAGCTCATAGCTTGGCTGGCAAAAAGGTATGTGATGTTTATCCCCATCTACATTGTTACGGAAACCTGCACTTTGCTTCTGCCGATCAGGTCTCAGAAAAACTTGCTGAGGCTGATCTGGTTTTCTCCGCTCTTCCACATGGCAAGTCGATGGAAGTCCTTCCTGGTCTAAAGGCGAAATCTCTTGTTGATTTGGGATCAGACTTTAGGCTTAAAGAAGAATCTCTATACGATCAATGGTACGGCAGACCACATATCTGCCCGAAGCAGTTAGGGGACTGGACTTATGGGCTCTGTGAGCTGTTTAAAGATAAAATAGTAGAAGCCAATAAAATCGCAAACCCAGGTTGTTACCCTACAGCCGTGAGCCTTGCTCTTGCTCCTCTATTGAAGGAGGGCTTGATAGAAGAGGTGATTCAAGTTGATGCTGTCAGTGGTGTGTCTGGGGCAGGAAGGGTGCCTGGTGAAAAAGTTCATTTCTCTCATGTAGATGAGAATTTTTCAGCCTACAAAGTAACCGCACATCAACATACTCCTGAGATTGAAATGGCAATTAATAGTTACGCCTCGAGTACTGCTAAGGTTAGTTTCACGGCACATCTAGCTCCAATGGTTCGAGGTATCCATGCGACATCTTCTGCTCAAGTTAAAGATGGAGTGGATCAAAAGAAATTACAGGATTGCCTTCAGGCCGCCTATTCTTCAAGTCATTTTGTTTATGTGATTGAAGGGCAGCCTCAAACTAAAGCTGTGACTAGTTCAAACTGTGCCCTTATCAATGCAAAGCTAGATAACAGGACTGGAAGAGCTATAGTTACCTCAGTCATTGACAATTTGGTTAAAGGAGCGGCTGGTCAGGCTATCCAGAATGCAAACATTATACTGGGTATGCCTGAAGAGACCGGCTTACCAGTTAGCGGTTTATATCCATAGGAATCCTAAAAATGGCAAGTAAGACAGGAGCATGTTTTCCAATCGGGTTTAAGGCCTCGGGGGTGTCAGCTGGAATAAAACCTTCAGGGAAATCTGATGTATCTTTGCTTTATTCAGAATCTCCTTGCACTGCTGCTGGAGTTTTTACCAAGAATTTGGCCAAGGCGTCTCCGGTTCTAGTTAGCGAAAAGCATTTGTCTGAGTCAGGCTCGGCCCAGGCAATAGTTTTTTCCTCTGGAAATGCCAATGCTGCCAATGGTCCAGCTGGAGATGAAGTTTCCTTGGCGATGTGCGAGGCGGCTGCTGGTTCTCTAAATTTATCGGTTGAACAGATTTTAATTGCCCAGACTGGATTGATTGGTATTCCACTTAACCCAGAAATTGCCTGTAAGGGTGTGAAACTTGCTGCCTCTAGTTTGAAGGAAGAGGGGGGAGCTGAAGCGGCTGCCGCTATGATGACTACTGATACTTTTGCCAAGGAGTCTTCGGTAGAGATTGAACTTGAAGGAGAGTTGGTTAAAGTCGGTGGAATGGCCAAGGGTGCAGCAATGCTAGCGCCTTCTATGGCTACAATGCTTGCAGTGGTTACTACTGATGCAAAACTTTCCTCATCTTTGGCTCATGAGATATTGACCTCGGCGATGGAAGACTCTTTTCACTCAATGATTGTTGATGGATGCATGTCGACTAATGACACGGTGTTTCTTCTCGCTAATGGGTCTTCTTCTGCAGGTGAGGTAAAAAAAGATACAGATGCTTTCACCCAGCTACAAAGTGCCGTAACTAAAGTTTGCACAGATTTGGCTAAGCAAATGGCTGAAGATGGAGAGGGGTCCAGTAAATTTCTTACAATGAAGATAGAGGGTGCTGCCAGCAAAGAAGATGCTCGACTCGCGGCAAGAGCCGTTGTGGGATCGGTATTGGTTAAATGCTCCTTAGCGGGAGAGGTTCAATACTGGGGAAGAATTATTGCTGAGCTTGGTGCATCGGGAGCGAGTTTTGACCCACGAGCTGTAGAGATTTTCTATGGAGAGCAGAAAGTCTGCGATAAAGGCATTGCTTGTCAGCATGATGAGAAGGCGATGGATGCCTACATGCTAAATTCTAAAATTGAGATCTCCGCAAATTTACATGCAGGTGATCAGAGTGCAGAAGCCTATGGCTGTGATTTAAGTCATGCCTATGTTGATGAGAATATGGGCAGGTCTTAGGTTTTTCGCAGAGAGAATATTAAAATGATGACAGTCGACAAAAGAAACAGAGTGACCGCCGATACCCAGGCTAAAGCAGGAATATTGATTGAAGCCTTGCCGTTTTTGAAAAACTTCGGAGGAAAACGCTTGGTAATTAAGGTCGGAGGGGAGCTTCTGGATAATGAAGAGGCTTCAGCAAGTTTTGCCCAAGATCTAATATTGCTCAAGTCTGTAGGCATACAGATTGTATTGCTTCATGGTGGTGGACCCCAGATTTCTAGAGCAATGGAAAAGTTGGGTAAAAAACCAGAGTTTAAAAATGGACTTCGAGTAACTGATCAAGAAACCATGAAAATTATGTCTATGGTTCTACTGGGTGATCTTAACAGGAAACTAGTTTCTTTGTTGAATGTGCATGGCCCTAAATCGGTTGGCTTGAGTGGTGCTGATGGTAACCTGTTCTCTGTAGAGCAAGAGTCTCCGGAACTAGGTTTTGTTGGTAAGTTAAAAAATATAAACACAGATCTGGTTATAAAGACTCTTGAAAACGGTTACATGCCAGTGATTGGTTCTGTGGGAGTAGATGATCAAGGCCAAGCGTATAATATTAATGTGGACTTAGCTGCTGGTAACTTGGCTGCAGCCTTGGGCGCTGAAAAATTGCTAGTGCTTAGTAACGTCGAAGGTCTCTATGAGACTTTTGGAGATGAGAACAGTTTGATTCCGGAAATTAAAGCTAAAGGTCTTAAAAAGATGAAAGAAAGTGGCTCGCTTACTGCTGGAATGATTCCAAAAGTGGATGGGATACTAGCTGCCTTGGATGGTGGAGTTAAGAGGGCGCATATTCTTGATGGCCGAGTAGAGCATGCAGTTCTTTTAGAAATATTTACGCCTGAAGGAATTGGAACTATGATTTTTAGAGATAGGAGTGATTAAGTAATGGCTTACTTTGAAGCTCCTTTAATAGGCACTTACGCCCCACCACCGGTGAATTTTGTTAAAGGTAGTGGGTGCTGGCTTGAAGATGATACTGGTAAGAAATACCTAGATTTTTTAGCAGGGATTGCTGTTGTTTCAGTTGGTCATGCTAACCCAGAGGTGAATGCAGCTATCGTAGATCAACTGGGAAGAATTGGTCACGTGAGCAATCTTTTTTGGACCGAACCTCAAGCCCTTTTAGCAAAAAAACTCCGAGAGATAACAGGTTATGGGAAAGTCTTTTTTGCAAATTCTGGAGCAGAGGCTAACGAGTGTGCAGTGAAGCTGGTTAGAAAGTGGGCTCATCATAACTTTGGGGAGAATACAGAAAAGACCAAAATTCTTTGTGCTGAGAATTCATTTCATGGAAGAACTTTGGGTACTTTACCGGCTACGGGACAGCCGGCGAAGTGGAAAGGTTTCTCTCCATTGGCGCAAACTAATGTTCACCTACCCTT
>CALIEE010000131.1 GCA_938022485.1 uncultured bacterium
GAACAGGCTCAGCATTGAGCATCAAAAGCAACTTCGTAACGATATTTTTCAAGAAATAGCCTAGCTAGGCCGGAGAATAGACTGTGCAATATAAAAGTGTCCTTTTAGCAACCTTAGTAGCCTTCGGCCTCGGCTACTACACTAGAGCCGGATCTTTTGATTTTTCATTCTTAAAACCCAGTGCAGTTAAACAAGATGAAATGATCGGAATTGAAACTAAGGTTGATATTATTGCGGAAAGGCTTGTAAGCCTCGAAGAAGAATTGCGAGCAGAAGAAGCTAGCGCTAAGAAACAAACTCCTAAAAAAATCAAAGATAGCGAAGCTTTAAAAAATGTAGTTTGGGAGGCTGGAACTTCCCATGTCGACGATCCTTTCTTTGGACATAGCAAATCGGAAGTAGTTGTTATGGCTTTTGTTGACTACCTCTCGGAGTCTAGCAGAGGTTTCTTTGTAGACACCTTCAAGAACATTCGCTCTAACTATATCGACACTAGAAAAATAAAGTTTATAGTACGAGACTTCACTGTGGTTGATGAGGTTCGTTCACTGGCAGCAGCCAAAGCAAGCCATTGTGCTGGAGAGCAAGGCCTTTACAAAGAAATGAGCCAACATCTAATGCTACTCATGGATAAAAGCAAAGATATAGCAGGGTATGGAAGAGAGATGGCTGGACTGGACAGTTCTACTTTTGATTCTTGCCTGGCCAGTCGGCGCTACAATAGCGAAGCCCAGTTTGACAGAGAAGAAGGAGAGAAACTGGGTGCTGTTGGCACCCCTTCTTTTTTCATAGGAAGAAAGCAGCAGGGTGACAGCTACCAAGGCTACATATTGAGAGGTGCTCAGCCCTACAAAGTATTTGCCAATTTACTAGAACGACTGGTTAACTAGGGTCTTTAAGTGATAGAGGCACCTACCGGCCCTATCCAGTGTAATTAAGTCTAAATTTAAAAAGATTTTATTAAAGTGTCTGATCTTACAGTTCTTATCGTTGACGATGACGAATCTTTTCGGAGACTAGTTCAAATCCGACTCCAGGATTGGCGTCCTGATATTTTCATCACCACGGCCGGAACTCTTGCCGAAGCAGGCAGTAAGCTTGATAGCTCAAATTTTGGCCTAGTTATCCTGGACCAACATCTACCTGATGGAATAAGTTCTGATTTCAACCACCCTGGACTAGCGAAAGCCACTGTATTAGCAGTTAGTTCAGATGAAGCTCCTGACATCCCAGCAAAAGCAGTTAAGTCTGGAGCACAGCACTTCCTAGGAAAGAGGCAAATTAGTGACGCATTACTAATTCCACTTATTGAAGCCATGCTCGAGCGAAAAGAACTCGAAAAACAGGTAATTGCCGCGAAGATTCAAGAGTCAAAAATGGACTCAATACAAAGACTGCTTACCACTCTAAAACATGAGATCAATAACCCTCTTGGTGCAGTGCTGGGAGGAACTTATTTAATTAAGTCCTCTGGATCATTGGATGAAGATCAGAAGAAAGCTCTAGACTTAATCGATGAAAGTGGAAATAGAATTAAACATGTTCTTAGACAGCTCTGCGATGCAGCTGACCTGGAAGCTGTAGACAAAGCCTCAGAAGAAGTTTTTCAAATTCCAGGGGATAAACGTTGGGACTAGGAGTAAATCATAAATCTTCTTTCAACCCGATAAACACGCCACTTGGAGTTTTCCAACTTGAGATTGGCCCAAAAGGAGTTAGAAGCTTCTGGCCAAAAGATGGCCAAAAAGATCCTTTTAATCCTCAAGGGTTGGTTAATAATCCTGAGATTTCCGAAGTAAAGTCAGCACTAGGGGCTTTCTTTTCAGGAGATCTTCATGCCCTAAATTCCATTACAGTCGACCCAAAGGGCAGCGATTTTCAGAATTTAACGTGGAAAGCTCTTCGAAAAATTCCGCCAGGAACAACCTTTAGTTACTCAAAGCTTGCTGAACAAATAAATAAGCCTGGGTCCTTTCGAGCAGTAGCTAGAGCTTGCGCAAGCAACCCTGTCGCACTTTTTATCCCCTGCCATCGGGTGATCGCTAAAGATGGCTCCCTCTCAGGTTTCAGAGCAGGCATTGAGATGAAAAGAAAGCTCTTAGAACTTGAGGGCTACGCTAACTTTCGTTAATACTTTCCAGCTAGACAACTATTTTCGTCTTCTCTGAAGAATCAGAAAAGGAAGTGGTTCATATTTAGAATAAACTTCCCCTGCCCACTCAGGCAGAGGAACATTGATTTCAGCCGATACCGGATTCAAAGAAGCCGGAGCCTATCCTCTAGCTACGAACATAGGGAAGAAGAGCCAAATGCTGCGCTCTCTTAATGGCCCTTGCTACGATTCGTTGGTTAGCAGAGCTAAGACCTGTCATTCTTCGTGGAAGAATTCTTCCTCTTTCACTCATGTAACGCGCCAAGATTTTTGGATCCTTGTAGTCAATGAACAAGGTCTCATCCAATTGAAAAGGATCTTTCTTTTTTGTTTTTCTAATTCCTAGGTCAAGGGGCTGGGCTCTGAAGTAACCAGTAGGTCCACCTGAACTTTCTCGGCTTCCATAGGAAGAACCTTGGTTACGGTCTGAACTAGTTCGTGGTCCACCCGGAGCACCACGGCCTTCTCGGCTTCGGTTGCTGCGGTCTTCACTAACTTTGATTTCACGTCCTTCCCAGACTTTGCCGTTAAGCTCGGCAATAGCTTTCTCAGCATCTTCAGCAGAAGACAATTCTACAAAACCAAATCCCCTCGAACGTCCGCCATGACCTTCAGTCATAACCTTAGCGGACACTACGGTTCCGACAGTTCCAAAATATTCTTTAAGCTGCTCGTCAGTTACGGAAAAACTGAAGTTTCCGACAAATACTTTTGCCATGGTAAGATTCCTTTACAAATCGCGATCACGTGGATGACAAACCAACCACTTTGCGCCACCTCGACCACTTCTGGGCCTGATGACGGACTCCTAAATTAGGCCGTTTTCTAGCCCGAAACTGAAATAAACACAACTATACCTTGGTATAGGTCGAACAAGGCCCATGTCCACGATTAAGAGCCAAAAACCATAGAATGGCACACCTAAAATAGCAGTATTTTAGAACTTTGTTGTCGAGGCGAAATGAGCCGTATTAAAAATAAGACGCAGCGAGGAGCCTGCTATCGCAATAAGCTCAGGCGTTCTTGAAGCATATCCGGGTCAGACTCATAGGTCTTAAGAGTTCCCTGCAAAGCAATTGGATCTAGGTCCAGATGCTGAGCAACCCAAGCAAAACTGAAGGCTCTTTTTGGGGTTAACGTTCCGAATAGCCACTGTCTAGCACTTCTAACGACATGTCTATCACACTGAGCCGATCCAAAAGCGTCGCAAATAGCTCTAGCGAGCACTGCAGCAAGTAAATTTCTCTCTGGCTTAACTTCTCTCGTTGCCAGGGAACCTTCTTCTTCTTGCGAATTACCTGGATTAACTCTTGCTAGCGACATAGACCCTCGGAACAAAAAACAGCCTGAATACAAGCTACGACATTTTCCCCTACTGCCAACTTCCTGCTCGAAAACCTTTTTGAACAAAAAAGCTCCGAATCCCCAAAAAGGGTTCCCCACAGTAAGACTGACAGCAACTAAACTACTCAACTACAAAACCTAGGACTTCAGACTTCGAAATCTTTGGAAATTTCAGTCTCCATGTTATCAACAAGCTAAGTCGATAAAATCTTTGAAGACATAACGCCCTGCTTGAAAAATAATGTTCTCTCAAACCACAACAGATTCGTTCTGTTGTTTAAGCGTGTTAAAGCATTACTGGCTAAACCTTTTTAAGTCAAGGACAAAACTGTGGGCAATATGTTAAGAAGACAATCTTTTTGAGAAAAAATACGGAAGTAGCCTGAGTGATTGGAACAGCATTTTAATGAAAAATAATTCTATCTACCTGATCTCCTGGAGCATATTTATTGGTCTCAGTTTCAAGCTTTGGCTAACAGCCAATGAACATGGCTTGTGGCGCGAGTTCTGGGTTAGCTGGTTTGTACTTGTTGTTGCAGTGATTGCTGTTCCCAACCTGCTGCGACCAAAGACTACTAGCAGCAGAATTAAAACTGACCATAGTAAATAAATAGTGCCCAATCGCTAGAGTAGTTTTCACTTAGTAAGAAAAACACTCTCCCCTGGCCTACCTTTATCAATCCTGATCGAGTGCTTGGGAAAAACCAGAATGACTGTCGGTCCCTCTGGATTATTAAATCCTTTAGTTCCCCAGTTAATTGCGAGATTATCGAGCGTTACTGAATTAGCATTTAGCTCCTTTAATCTTTCAGCTGAGAGCTCCTGAGAATTTCCAAATGCAACAACAGTTACACTATTAATCTCGCCATTATGTTTGGTGAATCTGCAACGAACAGTCCCCTCCCCAGCAACCCCATCAGACCAATACTCTATAAGGATGGAGCCATCGCCAAGATTTTCAGTAGACTTCTCTAATGACAGCTTTGCTAGCTGGGAGGCAAAAGACCATTCTGGAAAAAAGAGAAATAGAAAAATTAAAAAAATTAAAAATATTCTCAGAGGCCTATTCAGTGACATGGCAATCTCCATAAGTTTTTAACTAGTCCACCAAAATTCAAACTGCTTAGAGCTAACCAACAAAAACCGGAAAGTAAAAGCAATTAAAAGGAAACTTCGTTTACTGAAAAGGACAACCTACCCACGTGAAACATCATTTAAAACCGTGGGGCGGCTGTCCAGAGTTTAAAGACTCGAGACCAAGCTCACATTCTCATCAAACTCACTCCTTGCCATCACCTCAAAAGTGAAACTACCCCTGACCTTAGAAAAAGACCAAGTCTTCTCGGGCAGACTATCATCGCTCGGCAATACCTCAAGACATCCCTTCACCATACCTGCAAGCTCGTCAATGTGTCGCATGACAAACATTCGGTAGGCATAGGGCCAGTCTGAAAACTTAAGGCTGTCTTTTGCGTCATGCCCACCCAATATAGCGACTTTAATTTTAGCTAAGGCATCAATTCGGGTTTCACTGTTGGAAGACCAAATATCAATGAATCTTTGGTCAGAATCTGATAAGCCCAGATGCAAAGCGAAAATCACAGGTTCATCAGGAACAACGATAGTTCCAGGGAACTCGCTTTTCATCGCGATCATCACCGTCTCTCTAGTTGTTGGCAAACTTTCATTCATCACTAAAACCTTTCTGTTGCGGGCAGAATTGCCTTTTCAACCAACGAAAATTTATTTCTACTCGTATGACAGGTTCAAAGGACTGAACACTAGCTTTTAAGCTAATCTAAAGTCTGTTTTTAACTCAAGCATACTCACTCGAAGCATGTTTGAAATAAAAAAAGAAAGACTGAAAAAGCTCTAATAGAAACATACTAATGGGCCCGCTGAGAATTAGCTAAGGCCCACCAATAACCATAAAGTCCCTATCCGACTAGCATCGCCGTGGCACCATAGCCTAGGGCCATTCCCATATAAAGCTGCCGAAGATTTGGGTTCTGGCGCTCAACGTGACGATGGCAGACCATATGCACTGTCCCGAGGGCACCTTCAGCTCTAGCCTCAAGCCTTGCTAAGGAGTTTTCTGTAAAGAATGTGCTCTGGTTTAAAGCCTGACCTAATTTGATTCGCTTCTCCGAATCATCAGAGGTCACTCTCATAACAAGACCATCACATATTTCGACCTGGACTTGATAGTTTTCAGCCATCTGAGAAAAGATCGCCGCATCTTCAGGAGAGGTGTCATCCTTAAGAAACAACAAGATTTCACCATCATCGCACTCAGTATCAAAATAATTTCTTACAATTTCCTCGCTCAACTTAGAGTTCGGCTCTCCACTAAATGAATCCGGTACAAATAATTCCGAGCCAACAATTAATCCAAATAATCCGGATAAATCAGAAGTATGGTTGGTCATTACAAGTAAATTCATGTTTATTCCTTTGTTTAAGTTAGTACAGCCCTAAAACTTTGTTTCAAGGCTGCACTCACAATAAAAACCTTCTAACTTTTCAGTCTTTGCTAGCCTCACCTGAAGCAGGGCAAACAAAAATTAAGCGGCTCAGAAAAACTCATAGCTCTTCTGAACTGTAACTGTTCAGTGTTTACTCAAAAAAGTTAACGAAAAGAGCGAAAGCAAAAGAAGGCTAAATCTAGCTCTAATTACCTCAGTTTTCAACATAGAGCCCACCCCTAACTTTCTGGGTTTGTTTTGTATACATGTCCCTAAATAAATCCTTTTCTATCTTTTTTCTATATGCTAGAAACATGCTCAACACGGTAATTGTCCCGATAACATTGGATTTATAGAGATGAGCAAGAAATCAGACAATCATAAGAGCCACTCCCTAGCCCCAGTGCAACGCCAGACTCTAGAATACCTGCGAAGCTATATAGCAGATCATGGCTATGGACCGACGCTGAAGGACATAGCTACTTTTATTGGGGTTAAGTCCCCTTCCACCGCCCACTTTCACCTAGGTAGACTTGAAGACAAAGGCTTTATTGCTCGTGGTGAAGATGGCTCGATTGAATTGGTAGAGTTAGAAGAATTAAACCAATCCTCAAGTCCCTGCGCAGTGCCTTTGCTTGGTTCGATTGCTGCCGGTGCTCCAATCGAAGCTATCGAAGACCAAAGCGTAAACGTAGACATTCCACCCCAGTTTATTGACAGCAAAGGTGACATTTACTGCCTGCAAGTTGCTGGCGAATCAATGATTGACGCTCATATTATGGATGGCGACCTAATTATTGTTCGTAGGCAAGAAACTGCGGACAACGGTCAAATAGTTGTAGCACTATTAGATGATGGAACTGCCACGTTGAAAACATTTCGGAGACAAAAAAGTGGACAAGTACTACTAATTCCACACAACCCGAAACACAAGCCCATATCTGTCGATAAAGTAGATATCCAGGGAAGACTTATAGGACTAATTAGAGAGGTCCACTAAAAGACAGGCTTTCCAAGCTAAGAACACCAAAAAATACTGAAATAAATCTAAACAAAAGTTATATAAACTTGGAGCCCTGAGAAACTGTAGTCAGTGGCCAGCTAATAAAACGGAGAAGAGATGAAAGGTAAAGTAACCGACCTAAAGCAAAGCAAAGACAACGCTCTAAGCGCAGCCATTGCATCCCTTGAAAAGAACTACGGCAAGGGAACCATCATGAAACTTGATGAAGATCATAAAGCTGAAAAACTTGAAGCTATCCCTACTGGTAGCTTAGGCCTAGACGTAGCCCTGGGAATAGGCGGACTACCAAAAGGTAGAATTGTAGAAATTTACGGACCAGAGTCTTCTGGTAAAACCACTATGACTCTTCACTTAGCTGCTGAAGCCCAGAAGAAAGGTGGCAAAGTGGTCTTCGTGGATGCCGAGCATGCTTTGGATCTAAACTACGCCGAAAAACTTGGAGTAGATACAAACGAAATTCTAATCTCTCAGCCGGACTCGGGAGAGCAAGCTCTTGAAATTACCGAAGCCTTGGTTCGCTCTGAAGCAGTCGACCTTGTAGTAATTGACTCAGTGGCAGCTCTGGTTCCACAAGCTGAACTTGACGGTGACATGGGAGCTTCACTGCCTGGACTTCAAGCCAGATTAATGAGTCAGGCTTTAAGAAAGCTAACTGCTGCAGTTGCTAAAACCAACACTACGGTTGTTTTCATTAACCAAATTCGTATGAAGATTGGTGTAATGTTTGGCTCCCCTGAAACTACTGCTGGTGGCAACGCTCTTAAGTTCTACTGTTCCGTAAGAATGGATATTAGAAGAATTGGAGCAATTAAAGATGGCGACCAAGTTATTGGTAACAGAACCAGAATTAAGGTTGTTAAAAATAAAGTCTCTCCTCCTTTTAAAGAGGTTGAGTTCGATATCATTTATAATGAAGGAGTCAGCCAAACTGGTGAGTTAATCGACTATGGCGTTAAGTATGGAATAGTTGATAAAGCGGGTGCTTGGTATGCCTTTCAAGGAGAACGTATTGGACAGGGTCGGGAGAATGCTAAGATTTTCCTTAAGGAAAACCCAGAAATTCAAGTGGCGCATAACAGTTCCTATTTATTGTTATCGAAATGTTCTTTTATTATGAATGAGCATACGGATAATTTTTAAGGAAACGTTTTATTAAGCGTAATTTAATTTGAACATTTTCGAAATCTTATAGCAGATATAATGA
>CALIEE010000132.1 GCA_938022485.1 uncultured bacterium
CCCTTTACGGGTTCTGGCATTAGTCTTTGTGCTCTGACCTCTCACCGGAAGACCTCGACGGTGTCTAAGACCCCTGTAACTACCAAGGTCCATCAGTCTTTTAATGTTAGCCGATACTTCGCGGCGAATATCTCCCTCAACAGCAATGCCAGCATCAATAATTTTTCTGATTTCACCGACTTGATCTTCTGACAGATCATCTGTCCTAGTGTTCGGATCGATCCTCGCTTCCTGGAGAATATTCATGGCAGTTGTGTTTCCTATACCTACTACATAGGTCAAACCAATTGACACTCGCTTATTTCTTGGAAGGTCTATCCCGGCTATTCGCGCCATAACTAAAAACTATCCTTGGTAATAATAAATTAAAGTTTAAAAATTAGTTTAGAACTGTTTGAAAAGTCGAAGGACTTTTCGAACAACCTCTACCCTTGTCTTTGTTTATGTTTCGGCGAACGCTTGCAAATAACGTAAAGCCTTCCACCTCGTCTAATCACACGGCAGTATTCACAAATCTTTTTTACTGAAGCTCGAACTTTCATATCTCTGCAATATAACTTCCCGCCATCTTTTCAAGAGGCTAAAAATAATTAAAAACTTTCTCTCCGTCAGCACACGCGACTAGGGCCGACTGAGCACTATTGGCCCATCGGCTGTAATTGCCACAGAGTGCTCAAAATGGGCTGCGAGACTACCATCCCTTGTGACTGCAGTCCAGCCATCCTCAAGCAATTTTGTCTCAAATGAGCCAATGGTCACCATTGGCTCAATAGCTATTACTAGGCCAGGTTTGAGCACTCGCCCTTGACCCTGCCGTCCAAAATTAGGCACATGAGGAGGTTCGTGCATATTTCGACCGATACCATGGCCAACAAACTCTCTGACAACTCCAAATCCGGCCTTCTCTACCACTGTCTGAACAGCATTGGAAATGTCACCGATACGGTTACCTACGTGACACTGCTCAATCGCTGCATCAAGGGAAGCCTTGGTTACGTCCAATAACCGCTGAGTCTCCTCGGATATATTCCCAACAGGAATAGTCCGAGCAGAGTCACCGAAAAATCCTTTATGCTCACAACCATAGTCGACACTAAGAATATCCCCTTCTTTCAGAGGAACGTCATTAGGAATTCCATGAACAATAGCATCATTTAGAGATGCGCAGATAAGACCAGGAAAAGACTCCACCCCAGGCGAAGGGGCAGGGTAACCAAGAAAAGCACTTTTAGCTCCATGCTTTTTTGTTAACTCGGCAGCCCTTTGATTCAATTTATTAGTGGTTACACCAGGCTCGACCATAGCCTCGAGCTCAGATAAAATATCTGCTACGATCAAGTTTGCTTCACGCAGAATATCAATTTCAGATTTGGATTTAAGTTCCATAGTCCTGACCGGCAAAGATTACGCTGGAGTTAATTTTCTCCAGCGTTTACCTCCTCAGGAGGGAGCATTTTCTCTATAGCCGCAAGTAGTCGAGAGTAAACTACGTTAATAGTACCGTTCCCGTCTATTTCAACTAGCAAACCTTCTTCTCGATAGTAATCAATAAGAGGAGCTGTTTTTTCTTGATATACTTTCAACCTCTCAACTTGCACATCTTCAGAATCATCTTTTCTATTCTGGACTCCCCGTCGACCTTCTAATCTCTTTAGAAGTTGATCTTCGCTAAGGTTAAAAAGGTAGGTAGCACTGATGCCATCTTCCCTAGCAGCCAACATTTCTTTAAGAGCTGCAGCCTGAGGAACCGTTCTGGGGAATCCATCTAAAATACAGCCGTTTATACAGTCACTCTGCAGGGTTCGATTTTCTATAATCTCGACGATGGTTTCATCTGGAACAAGCTGACCTTCGTCCATTAAAGTTCTAACTTTATTCCCAAGCTCACTCCCGCTCGCAACTTCAGCCCGAAGCATATCTCCAGTACTGATGTGAGCAATACCTAGCGCATCAGCTAAGCGAGAAGCCTGTGTTCCCTTTCCAACGCCCGGTGGTCCCAGAAAAATTATTTTCATCGGATGTGCTACCTCTGAATCAATCGACCTTTGACGTGAGTCGCTCTAGAAAGTCCTCTTACCTTACCTGGTCCCTTCTCCATGAAGCCTTCATAGTTTCTAGCAACTAAGTGAGATTCCATTTGAGCCACCGTATCAAGCATTACCACCACTGTGATCAAAATAGCGGTTCCACCAAAGAAGTATGAGAACGAAGCAGCACCCATGTTTATGTAAAATAGAGTCGGAGCAATACAAACGATTGTAACGTATATCGAACCCCAAAGAGTTAGCATGCTGAGCACTTTACTGAGATAAGTAGCTGTTTCTTTTCCCGGCCTAACTCCTGGCACAAAGCCCCCGTGGCTTTTCAAATTCTCAGCCATTTTTTCAGGATCTACAGTAATCGAAGTGTAGAAATAACAGAAAAAGATAATCAATATGGTGAAGACCACATTGTAAACTATGTTAGTTGGCTCAAAAAAAGATATGTAGCTCTGCATAGAGTCCGTGGCAAACCACTGAAAAAGCGTGCTAAACAAGAGCAGGGACAAAGATGCAAAAATAGGAGCCATCACACCCGAAGAGTTAACCTTAAGGGGAAGATGTTGGTTAGTAGCAGAAGCAACTCCTTTCCCTACAGCCCTTTTAGGATATTGAACCGGAATTCGCCTTTGCGACCTCTCAACCCAAACAATCAAAGCAATAGTCGCCACTCCAAAAGTGAGTATTAGAAGCAAACTTCCTGGGTCAATCTCACCCGTTCTAGTTAGCTCAAAGGTTTGCAACAAGGTACTAGGCATACTCGCTAAAATACCTGCCGTGATAACCAAACTAATTCCATTACCAATGCCATGCTCAGTAATTTGCTCACCAAGCCACATAATAAACGAAGCACCTGCGCATAGAGTAATCGCCGTAATTATCTTGAAAGCAAAGCCAGGATTTGAAACAACGCCTTGGCTTTCCAGAGCGATACTAAGAGCGAAACCCTGTATTAATGCCAAAGCAACCGTTCCTATTCTGGTATAGCGGGTAATTACTCTTCTACCCGATGCGCCTTCTTTCTGGAGCTCTTCAAGATGAGGCACAACATGGGTCAACATCTGCATAGCAATTGAGACCCCAATATATGGTCCTATCCCAAGGGCTAAAACTGAAAAATTCTCCAGTGCGCCACCTGAAAACATATTAACGAGTCCAAATAGAGTCTTTGAGGCTTGTTCGAACAAGCTTTTCAATTTCTCCGCATCAATTCCCGGAGTAGGAACAAAAACACCAATACGATAAATTATCAGCATCCCTAATGTGAAAAAAATTCTTTTACGGAGTTCAGGGATCTTAGCTGCGTCTTGAAAGCCCGGGATGATCATCTAGCTTATCTACCGTTTCTAACCCACCGAAAATGGGGTTCTGATTCATTCAATAATACAACCAACAACAAAGACCGGAACAAAGGCAATAAGTCTTACTTAATGATCCTAAGTTCACCACCGGCAGCCTCAATTGCCTGCTTGGCAGATGCCGAAGATGCATGGGCTTCTATCACAATCTTTTCTTTAAACTCAGCACCCTCTAGGAGCTTTACTTTCTGACGCCCACTCATCAGACCATTATCCTTAAGGACTTCGATGGTAATGTCTCCACTACCCACTAGGTGTGCCAGGGTCTTCAACTTTACAGGCTTGAAAAGGTTCTTTTTCATCACCTTTTTTCTTGATGTAAATCCACGCTTTGGAAGTCTTCGGTGCAAAGGCATTTGACCACCTTCAAAACCACTAATCAGACCAAATCCGGAACGACTTTTTTGACCTTTTTGGCCCTTACCACAAGTCTTACCGTTGCCGCTTCCTTCCCCTATTCCTTTTCTCTTCCGAACCTTTACAGAGCCTGCTGCCGGAGACAATCCGCTCAAGTTGAGTTCTTTAGCTTCTTCGCTCATCTTTTCTTTCCCTAATAGATCTAAAGTCTAAGATTTTACCAAGCACAATTCCGCTGCTACGGTCGCTCTATCTCTACCAAATGGTTTACAGAACGAACCATACCAAGTATCGACCTTGAAGCTTGGTGTTCTCTAACCCTTCCGATTCTACCAAGTCCGAGAGCTTTCAAAGTGTCCAAGTGACGCTTCTTTTGTCCTATAGTGCTTCGCACTTGCTTAACTAAAATTTTTTCAGCCACGTCTTTTTCTCCTGAAAACTATACGCCGTATGGGTGATAATCTAGCTCTTCAAGCTCCTTCCCTCTTCTGATAGCTACCGCTTCAGGTGTCTCTAACTGAAGCAAACCATTGAAGACTGCACCCAAAACATTATGAGGATTTTGAGTTCCAAAAGACTTGGTAAGCACATCACTGATTCCTACCTTCTCAATAACACACCTAACAGCACTACCAGCGATAACTCCCGTTCCTGGAGAAGCAGGCTTAATAAGAACTTTGGCTGAACCACTTCGACCAATAACTTCGTAAGGGATGGTTCCACCTACAAGCGGTACATTGATCAGTCTCTTTCTAGCGGCTTCACCTGCCTTGCGGATGGAATCGGGAACTTCGTTAGCTTTTCCCAAACCGTAACCAACGTTTCCATTTTCATCACCAACAACAACCAAAGCACTGAAACTAAAGCGTCGACCACCTTTAACCACTTTTGCGACACGGTTGATAAACACAACCTTGTCAGTCAACTCTCCGCAGCTCGCCGGATGAATTTTTCTATCGTTAGGAACTTTATAACTAGCGCCCATTTTTCATTTCCTCTTGATAATTAAAATTTCTGAACTAGAAACCAAGCTCTAAAATCCCAGTCCGCCTTCTCGTGCACCTTCTGCCACGGCCGCCACTCGACCATGATAAAGGTATCCGTTTCGATCGAAGACAGCCTTTTCAATTTTATTCTCTTTTGCAATCTCAGCTATTCTCTGACCCACCGCCTTTGCGCTATCCACTGACTTAGAAGAATTTTCTGTAATCCCTTTAGAAGAAACAGTGGCAATAACCTTCCCATCCGTATCATCAATAAGTTGCGCGTAGGTATGCTTCAGGCTTCTAAAAACAGTTACTCGAGGTTGCTCAGCGCTACCTTGAATCTTCCTTCGCAGAGAACGCTGACGACGTTTTCTACCTAAAATTCTTTGTG
>CALIEE010000133.1 GCA_938022485.1 uncultured bacterium
GAAGCTCCACTATTAAATCCCGACATCCTTCGAAGATCGAACTTTCCTCGAGGTATATTTTCTCAGCCAGCCCTTCATAATACTTAACCATCTCAGCAAGGGTGATAGTGGCGCCATACTCCTCTACCAGCAGCCTGTGAACATCTGTCATACTCATACCGATAATTCTTTGCTGGTCCTGCTCAGTCCAACCATCAACCAAAGAGGCTAAAAAACCACTTTGTACTTTCATCCAATGCAATTGACTGTCGACAATCACTCCGTCCATATCGAAGATTACGGATCTCATAGAATGGCCTCCTGCCACCTCTCTTATTTAAACAATTCTAGAGGCATTCTATACCGCACAGCCTCAGCTAGATAGTCTAACTTTACAGTGGAATCACCCTTAAGATCTGCTATGGTCCGGGCCAATCTTAGAGTTCTGACATATCCCCTTGAACTCATTTCATATCGCTCAGCTTGTTTGCTTATATAGCTCTCAGCCTCAACAGAAAGTTTACAATGTTCATTCAAAGCCTTTCCCGATAAAGCACTATTTCTAACTGCGCTGGATCTATATCTATCTCTTTGTAATTGAAGGGCTTTACTGACTCGTTCCTTAATTGCTCTAGTTTCAGATTTACCAGAGCCTCCTTTTTGAAGAGTCTTCAATTCAATCGGCCTAACCCAGATAAAAATATCTATCCTGTCTAATAGAGGACCAGATATTCTTTTTGCATAACGCTTTATCTCTTGCCTAGTGCATTCACATCTCGAAGGTTTTGAAGAATCCTTCTCCTCACGGCTACCAAAAAAACCACAAGGACAGGGGTTCATGGCTGCGATCAGTGTAAAATCTGAAGGAAAATTTAACTGCCTATTAGCCCGTGAAATTAAAATTTCTTTTTTTTCAAGAGGCTGCCTCAGTGTCTCCAATACGCTCTTTTTGAATTCAGGAAGTTCATCTAAAAATAAAACCCCTCTGTGAGCTAGGGTTATCTCGCCAGCAGAGGGAATAGATCCTCCTCCAATCAACCCAGCATAGCTGGTGGTATGATGAGGCGCTCTAAAAGGCCTAGTTAAATTTTTCCCTTCGATCAGCCCAACTGACTCTCTAATTTTGCTCACTTCAACTTTTTCATCAAAGGCCATCGGAGGTAGAATTGAACCTATGCGTTCAGCAAGCATGCTTTTTCCTGAACCTGGGGGACCAATCATTAAAACATTATGACCGCCGGCAGCCGCGAGCTCCAGACACCTTTTAGCAGAGAGCTGCCCTGCCACATCCCCAAGACAATTTTTAGATTCTTCCTGATAAATGCCTACCTTGGAGTTGATAGGCTCTGGCTTTTTCCCTTCTCTTAAATAACTAACAACCTGAGCAAGATGAGAAACCCCTATCACCTGCCCTGACTCTGTGAGAGCCGTAGAACCTAAAGCATGTCGTTTCAAATAGCCTTCGGGTATTATTGTTATCTTTTGTTGCTCCTCTCCCAAAAGAACCGCAGACAAAGAGCCGGCTAAGTCATTTACAGAACCATCGAGCTTTAACTCCCCGAATGCTAAGTGCTTTCTAAGTAGTTTTTTAGGCAGGTGCCCACAAGCAGCCAATAGGGAAAGAGCAATTGGCAGGTCAAAGCCTGCCCCACGCTTGGGTAAATCAGCTGGACCAAGACTGACGATCACCTCTCTGTTTGGAAACGAAAAACCTGTGCTTTCAATTGCACAGCGTATCCTATCTCTACTCTCCTTTAAAATAGAATCCGGCAGCCCTATGATCGTAAATCTTTTGAGACTCCCGATAATTTGAGTTTCTACCTGCACAGGCCAACAATCAACTCCAAGCTGAGTTGCACCAAGAATCACTGATGACATTTTTCTTCCCTGCTAAGCCAAATGTTAGAAATTTCTTCTTCGACAAGATTATCTCGGCATTCGCTAGGCTTGGTTTCTCCTCCATAGCAAGTTTTTACTTCTTTCTGCTTAAATAAAATAAGATGGGCCGGGTTCCGAATCTTAAAGGTGTTTGATAGTTAATCCCAGAAGTAGCCGAAATTGGCTCCGAGTCCGCTTTGAAGATTCTCTCAACTCTTTCGTCAAAAACTTATCAGGACAAAACTATCAAATTTGGCTAGCTATTGGTCATTTTAAGAGTCTTTGGCTCTCCTCATGAATCAAATAGATGTGCATTGAAACTTAGATAAATTTCAGCACTGCGAGGAATTTAAGTTTTCCTCAGTGTAAAATTCAGATTTGGAATAAATATGAAAAAATTAACTATTCTAATTTTTTGTATTCTAACGGCTTCTGTTTCTCAAGCCCAGGTTAACCCAATGGCTAAAATGACATTGGGAGAACTAAAGGTGAGTCTTTTCAACCTTCGAAGCCAGTATCAAGTCCGAGTCTCACCAGCGTACACTGACAGTCCAGTGCCAAGAGAGGCTGAGGTTTTTTGGATAAAGAATCCCTCAAGGTTAGTAATCGATATTCCTGGGTACCATCATGCAACAGCTAGGAACGTACAAGTCAACTCAACTGAAATTTCTAGTATGCGCTCTGGAGTGCACAAAGATAAAATTAGAATTGTCCTAGATATTAAGGATGGAAGGGAGCCTGGCTATGAGCAGCGTTTTGATCAGTCCGGCAGAGGTCTCGTGGTTAATACCAGTTTTAACTCTGGTAAGGACTTAGTTGATATCAATAACGAGTCATTCCAATCCGCAAAAGTAGAGCAAAGACCAAAGACGATTGAATTCACTCCTGGGAAAATTGAAGCTAAACCTAAACCCCCACGAGTTTCACTTCCAGCTCCAACTAACATGGCTAAAGACTCCAAGCTTAAGCCTCTGGAAAGGAAAGCTGAAAAAACTGTTGAGAAGGTTAAGAACGAACCTTCCATGCGAAATTTAAAAGAAAAGTTTAAGCAAAAAATTCAAAAAACTGAACAGGTCGCAAAAACTGAGCAACCGGCTAGCCAAGCAAGAGTTCCTCAACCCTTAAAACCAAAGATTAAGCGAACTGAGACCATAGTCACCCAAACTCCTGATCCTCAATCGACAAAGCCTGCCGCCAGGTCAGTCGCGACTAGTTCTTCTTCTACTTTGAAGGGAATAGATTTTCAGGAAATCAGAGAAGAGAAAACGACTGCAGTTGTTCTAAATGTGGAATCTTCTGTTCAATACGAGATGAAGCAAGCCCAAGATGACTTGTTTGAGTTGAAGCTTAGCAATACCAAAGTTCAAGGGATCGATATTTCCATTCCACACTTCACTCCAGAAGAGCTGTATCAAGGCTTTGAGGTTGTGGTAGCAAGGCAACAGGGAAAAAACGTGGTTGTAAGAATCTACACTGATGCGAACACTAAGCCTATGGCTTTCCCCAACGCTGGTATGCTTTGGATAAAGCCAGTTCCTAGGGTAGTAGCTCCAACAGGACAATAGAAATTTTTTGGAAGGCCTAATAAGGGTCTTATCGATGGAGTAATAAGCAACTTCCAGCGCTGAAGAGTGATTCCTCTGATACGATTACTTGTTGCTTCCTACTTTCGTAGCAAGAAGAGAAGTAGCTCGACTGTCTGACCTTTCGCTTCCAATGGACGTAGAAGATAAGCGATTCTCCCGATATTTATCGTAATCAAGATAAACCCCCTTCGTATCGAAATTATAGCGATCAATTCTAGAAAGAGTGTAGGTCAAACAACTGCCAACAACAATCACAGATAAAAACCAGACTACTGCCCAGCGCTGGTCGGCACCAAAGCTTCCGCAAGGATCTTCTGAGTTTTCTGTCGCCATTATCTTAGTCTCCTAAAAAACACTCTTTACGGCCTATCTGGACCGAATCCGGAGAATACTGCAATACCAAGGGGCTTGCAAACCCCGCTTTGAATCCACAATACAAATTAAGGAACTCCACAGGGGTAATTCTCGGAGAAACAAGCATCACAATAGTTTTCACGTTTCTGCTCCACGGCTCGATACATTCCATCCATAGAAAGATAAGCTAGTGAATCAGCAGCAATAAACTCGCAAATTTCTTCCGTAGAGTTGGAAGACGCTATTAGCTCCTCTTTTGAAGGGGTATCAATCCCATAGTGGCAAGGGCTAATTGTCGGTGGAGAACTAATTCTAAAGTGAACTTCCTTCACTCCAGCTTGGCGAAGCATAGCTACAATTTTCTTACTTGTAGTACCTCTAACCAAGGAATCATCCACTAACACAACTTTTTTACCAGCCAAGAGTTTAGCATTCGGATTGAGTTTGATCTTAACTCCAAAATCTCTAATCGACTGCTGAGGTTCAATGAAAGTTCTTCCCACATAATGGTTTCTAATTAAACCAAACTCTAGAGGAATTTTAGAACTCTGAGCAAAACCTAGAGCTGCTGGAACTCCTGAATCAGGAACTGGGATAACATAATCAACATCTACTGGATGCTCCCCGGCAAGTTCGTAACCTAGCTGTTTTCTTACGGCATAAACACTTTTTCCATCAATAACTGAATCAGGTCTAGAAAAATAGACGTACTCAAAAACACAAAGAGCAGAGCGAGATTTACTACTTTCATCAATTCTAAAGCTTTCCAATTCGCCTGAGTCAGTTATTCGAAGAACCTCTCCAGGCTCAATCTCACGAACCAGCTCAGCCCCCACTAAATCAAATGCGCAAGTCTCTGAAGCAACCATATAACCGGAGCCCAACTTGCCCAATGACAGCGGCCGAACTCCAGCAGGATCTCGAACAGCAATAAGGTTTTGCCCTGACTTAACAACCAGAGAATAGGCACCCTCAACCTTACGGGCTGCCTCAATGACTCGATTCACAATACTTTGTTTATCTTTGGCCTTGGCAATTAAGTGTAAAAAAGTTTCAGTGTCCGAAGTCGTAGAAAAAATAGAGCCTTCTTTCTCTAATCTGTCACGTATAGAGCGAGCGTTAACTAGATTGCCATTATGAGCTATTGAAAAAGACGAGTTTAAAAAATTTGCAGTAAGGGGTTGAAGATTGGACTTATCCTTCCTGCCAAAAGTAGCATAGCGGGTATGACCTATGGCTAGAGACCCTTCTAAGCCAGTTAAAGCCTCTCCCGAAAAAACATCTGCAACCAAGCCGGTATCTCGATGGGCAAAAACTTGCGTCCCGTGAGTGCTGACTATTCCAGCACCTTCCTGACCCCTATGCTGCATTGCGTAGAGGCCTAGATAACAATACTTCGCCGCTTCAGGAACATTAACGACCCCGACTACCGCACATTCATCATGAAACTTATCTTCAATCATCAACTAGGAATAAACGAAGTTTTCGTTTTTATCTCCATTACAGTAGCAGCAATAAGTTCAGCAGCCGCATCCAAGTCTCGAGTATCACAAACCTCAACTTGAGTGTGCATATAACGATTAGGTAAACCAATAAGAGCGGTAGCTACGCCATCTCTTGAAATTTGCATGGCGTTAGCGTCAGTGCCTGTAGCACGAGGCGCAGACAGAGTTTGGTAAGGTATTTTTTTCTTTCTAGCTGCAGACTTGAGAATCCCTTCAAGAACCGGATTTACATTAGCACCTCTAGCAATTGTTGGACCCGCACCCAGTCTAACGTCACCAACTTTTTTGGGATTAGCTCCTGGATTATCAGTGGCATGAGTTACATCAACGGCAATACCCACGTCAGGGTCAACACCGTAACAAGATGTCCTAGCTCCTCTTAGACCAATCTCTTCTTGAACAGTACTCACACCAAACAGTGCAACTGGAAAGGATTTCTTTCCCTTAATCTCCTTGGCAACCAATCGCATAGCTTCGGATACTACATAAAGCCCCACTCTATCATCCAGCCCTGGTCCTGAAATTTGATGCTTACCAAGTTTAGTGAGTTGAGGTTGATAAACTATCGGGTCCCCAACTGACACAAGCTTTTTAGCTTCCTTACCGTTTTCGGCACCGATATCAACCCAAAGGTCATCGAGATCTAGCTTTTTACCTCTATCAGAACGGTCAACAAGGTGAATAGGTTTATATCCGATAATTGCAGGCAACTCCCCTTTTTCAGTAAGAATCTTTAAGTGAGTACCTGGAACTACCGTGGGGTCTATGCCTCCAATAGCCTTGAAATAAATATAACCCCGCTCATCAATATGAGTGACCATAAAACCAATCTGGTCACAGTGCCCAGCAAGCATTACTCTAATCGAACCTTTAGGATTCAGCACTGCTACAGTGTTCCCGTGAACATCGCTGCTAATCTCATCAGCAAGGCCTTTCATCTTTTTTCTGTAAACCCGCTGAATATCTTGTTCGAACCCCGAAGGAGAGGGGGTCATTAAAAGCTGCTCGAGGTATTTGAAATTAGCTGATTTCATTGCTCTTTTGATCTTAGAACAACTGCCGGCTGCAAGTAGACTGGCAGTCTGTGAAAACTGGAGCGGGCGATGGGATTCGAACCCACGACCTCCACCTTGGCAAGGTGGCGTTCTAGCCAGCTGAACTACGCCCGCTCAGGAAAATTGGAGCGACTGATCTAGTTGACCAGCCAGGCACTGTCAAATTATTGTTTTTTGATTAATTTAATGCAGCTAATTACTGCTTCAAAAGGTTTAGGCTAACTTCACACAAAGAGCCAAAACTTCGGCGGCTTTCCTTACGTCTTCCAAAGGAGGTCGTGTCGGAGAGATTCTAATGTTCCGATCCTCCGGGTCCTCACCTTTCGGAAAAGTCGCTCCTGCCGGTGTAAGCTTCACTCCAGCTTCAGCCGCAAGCTCAACCACTTTCTTGGCCTTCCCTTTAGGAACATCCAAGCTGATGAAGTAACCCCCCTTTGGCTTACTCCACTGAGCTAACTCAGTTCCAGAAAGCTCTTTGTCCAAAGCCTTATAGACAGCTTCGAACTTGGGCTTCACCAGTTTAGCATGTTCTTTCATGTGGGCTTCGAGGCCGCCCTTTAATTGGTCAAAAAACTTAACCTGTCGAAGCTGCTCCAACTTATTGGGGCAAATCATCTGGGACGTAAAAAGTTTTTGAAAATATTTTATATTGGCCTCACTGGCACCCATGAAACCAAGTCCACCGCCAGAAAAAGTTACCTTCGAGGTAGATGAAAAAACTATGGCTCGTTCCGGACAACCTAGATCTCGACAGCAGGAAAGAATGTTTTTAACCCTCTCGCTATCCTTTTCAATATCGTGAATAGCGTAAGCATTGTCCCAAATAATGGTAAAATCTTTTGCCTTAGGTTTAAGATCTGCCAACTCAATGACTACTTCATCGGAAAAGGTCATTCCCACAGGGTTGTTGTACTGCGGAACAGTAATCAACCCTTTTATAGAAGCGTCTTGGCCAACTAATTGCTGCACCTCTTTAACATCTGGTCCTTCGTCACCAAGTGCTACAGGTATCATTTCGATTCCAAGGGATTCCAGCATTGTAAAATGTCGATCGTAACCTGGAACCGTACAGATAAACTTTACAGAATTTCCAAACCAAGGCTCCTCCACTCCACAAGCTCCACGCAGCATCAACCAAGAGAGAACATTGTGCATCATCGACAAACTAGAGTTATTACCAACTATAGTTTGTT
>CALIEE010000134.1 GCA_938022485.1 uncultured bacterium
ACCGCGAGCATTGGCACTATGGCACCCTTTGAATCTCTGAGCATTTGTTGACTATAATTTTCCATGAAAAACCCTTGGTAAAATAATTAATAAAAAATTTTTGTTACTGGCAGTCTCCACCCATAACCATTGTACTTTTAGCAATTATGTTTTCGTGCCTAAGTGCTGGCACAAACGCATCTACACACACTGCGCAGAGAGCAGCGTCCGGAGTATCAGGATTTTTCAGAACCTCTACAGTAAGAATTTTAGGCGGTGGAAAGCTGATACCTGTACCGGTAGTAAGGTCTAACTGATATTGTCTAGGGGCGGCGGCGGATTCCTTCAGGCTCATTCTAACTACAAAGTCTCTTCCACTAGCCATGTTCCAGCGATCGAGATAGGAGCAGGCGGCTCTTAAGGCAGCTTCGCTCATGGTTGAGGCGGCCCCATTGGCTAGAGGAGTTGTGAAGCCGCCACATTCAAATTCAGGAGTTTGGCCAATATTAAATCCGCAAGCTATAACCGAGTTCGGGTCGAGTGAACCGTCAGCCATTCTTTGAATTTCAGAGGCTTGAGCTCCAGCTCGCACACCAGCTCTGGCTGCTCCTGAGATATTATTCAGGGTCTGAACGCCAAGGCCGTAGTCAATGATTCCGGCAATAAAAACCATTAAAAGGGGAAGGGCGATAGCGAGCTCAACCATACTAACCCCTTTTTGGTCAGAGAGCAGTTTATTGGCAGAACTGGAAGAAGATATTGGCCCAGGATCAGAGTGCAAGGGGCTGCTATACCCAGAAAGAGTAGTCAGAAAATCATACCTAGAAAAAACATACTTCATAACACCCTGTAAAACACCCGAAACAACATTATATCATATTTTATACTCAGCTATGTAAATAATTTTAAAACCGAGGGTATAAAGTGGGACAGCGCTGCCATGCCATACTTTGGTTCTGTTCCACCGGAACTGTACTAGAAACCCTAATTTCGAACTCATCCATACCCACCAGAACACAAAAAAAGCAGGGATGATTCCACTCAGCGTCAATGGTTAATAGTCTCTCTGGAAACGGACCCTGTGATACAGTTAAAGTGAGATTTTGTACATCATCTCTGTCAAAGTATAATTCACTGATACTCATCGCACAGGCTTGAATATCCCCGCATTCGTTACAACCAGGAGCGTTTTGACCAAGACCTAGTCTTTGGTCTAGGTGGATTGCTCTATCGGTCGTAATTAGATTTAGACCATCCGTAAGAAGAGAATACTTCCAAAGAGCAATTCCGCCCTCAAGAGCTAGCGAAATTAGAATTAAAAATAGGGCACCAGAAAGAGCGAACTCAACCATAGTGGCACCGCTTTCTGAGTTTTTGTAGTAATTAAGATTAAACATCAGTTCTAGATAATTTTTACCCATTTTTAAGAATAGCTGGCCTCAGATTATTAGATTCAAGTTCGCCTACAAGGAATCATATTTCCATAGATTCCCTACAAGAATGATGCCTAGGTTTTCTTGTTCAGGACATTAAGCCATTTTAAGCCGGCTTTTTTTGGTAATTCTTAGCTAGCTAAGCCGAATATGATGCTCAGATAAACGTTGGAGCCTACTTAGGGTAGGTCTTCGTGCTTCTTTCTAATTGCAAGCTAACTCTTATCTTTAGAGTCGGTAACTAAATTGTAAAACTTTAGTATTTTTTTAATTTTTTTTCGATACTAAGACTGTAAGTCATTTAATAGGTTACCTAGCTTTAGAGCAGCTAGTCTTTGGGAATCTTTGACAACCTTAATTTACACAATACCTCCATTAACCCGCAAGACCTGAGCATTCACCCATTTTCCTTCGCCACTAACTAAAAAGGAAACCGAATCCGCAATTTCCTCTGGTTGAGCAATTCGTTCAAGTGGGGACATTTTTTCTAGCTTTTCTACCAGCTCTTCAGACTTGCCTTCAAAAAAGAGTTCAGTAGCTGTGGGTCCAGGGGCTATCGAGTTGACTCTAATATTTCTCCCTCTCAACTCTTTGGCAAAAACCTTGCTCATTGTCTCAACCGCGGCCTTTGTGGCTGCATAAACCCCGTAGCGCTCTAAGTTTAGTCCCACAACACTACTGGACAAGTTGACTATGGAACCGCCAGCTTCAAGGCGTTCAGCTGCTTCCCTCATAGTATTAAAAGTTCCCTTTAGGTTGATGGAAACTTGATCTTCAAAATGTCTATCCTCGGTCTCAGCTATAGAAGTTAGCCTCATAACTCCTGCATTGTTGACCAAGACTTTTAGTCTTCCGTAAGTAGACTCAGCGAATTCAAACAGTTCACTGACCGATTTAGCCTCTGAAACGTCAGCTCTAAAAATCTCAGCTGAACCACCGTCGTTTTTGATTTCACTAACAACCCTCTGAGCATCTTCTTTGCTCTTCAAGTAGTTTACAATGACACTAAACCCATCCTTGGCTAATCTTTTAGCTATGGCACTGCCAATTCCTCTGGAGGCACCTGTTACGATTGCTGTTTTATTAGTGCTCATATCTATACTGTTCTGGAGCTAAAATATTTTTTGTTAATATAATATATAGTAACTTTGGCATTGAAAAATAGCTGTGTCTTTTTTTCAATTTGAGAGTTAAAAATTACCAATGACTCTTTTCAATAGTTGAGATGAAAAAACCTTTATTTTTGCTGGTCTTTATACTTTTACTTTACCCTAATTCGGGGGCTGCGGTAAAAGTTGATTGTCTGGCTAAAGCTGAAGTAGTTGAGCTCTTAAAATTTGATAAGCCTAGTAAGAAAGTTGAACTGATAATCCGTAACAATACCGAAGTTTATGCTTGTGCTATTGCAGCCTTTAGTAGAGCGGACAATAGCCCAACCAGAAAAATTTCGGCATCGTGGAATTTAATTTTGAAAAACTTAACTGCTTCAAGCATCAAAGCTGGTTCTACTGTGGAGTTAGATATTTATAAATTTTTTGCAAACACGCCGAATGGTCCTGTCTCTGGGGATGTCTGGGAGATAACTTCTGTATTTCCTCAAAAAAACTGACCTGAGTAAACCACGCCAATTCTTTTCCACAGGTGCCCTAGTAAAGAGTGTCTCCTGTGGAAAACGACTTTAGTTTGACTTGATTGGGTCTTGAACTCCCAGTTAAGCTAGTTCTTGGTATATATTCTTGTCCAAATAGGGACGGTAAATTATAGATGGAAGTAGTTTTAATCATTAACAACCGGAATAAAGCGGTTTTAATAGCTATGAGAAGAAATTGATATGAATCAAAATTTGATAAAAAAGATGTTTGCTCTGGCCTTGGTTGCTCTAGTGCTGAACGGTTGTGGTGATGATGACATCGACCTCTCTGGAGAAGATGGTTCGGTTTCTGTGGATGGGTCCGATGGTAGTGTCAGCGTGAATGGCGACGGCACTAGTATAAATGCGGGTGATTCAGGAGCGGTAGTTAGCGTGCCAGCCGGCAACTTTCCAGCTTCTGGAACAAGTACTAGTTTCTTTATTCCAGATAACTGCTCAAACCCTCCAACGCAGATTTCATCTAACGATGGTTTTCAGTGCATCGCTAGTAGAACCAGGAACAATAGCTTGGTTTGCTTATTGCCTTTTCAGTTCACCTGGCCACCACGACGGAATTTTACTGATGATGCTGGGTTTACTTTTGGCTGTAATGCTAACGGAGACTTTTTCGATTCAGTGACACTTGTCTTGAGTGATGGCCAGTCGATTCCTTTGACTGAAGCCGGATGCTTTAACTTTGTTGCAACAGCTGATGGACCAATCGGACGGCAGCATTGGCGCAGTGAGAGCACTCAGTTTAGCTCAGTTCAGAATCGTTTAAGTATGATGATTATGACTAGGGATGGGCAGGATACCTGTTTGAGGTTCTAGTCCACATTTACTTTGCTCTTGGATTTTTATGAGTAGAGTTCGACGCCGAGGTGACTTTTTAAGTTGTCTAGGCGTTTTCTATTCTGGGTGTAGCCAGTTTAGATACTTTCGTTTCGCTTGCGAATTACGAAAATAAAACTAGTAGCAGCGAAAAGAATAAAACTTAGAGCTGACATTAACTTTCCACCAAAGGAAACTAGGCTGTAAAAATCCAGCCGAGCCCGGGCTTTAGTCAAACTTTCTTCAAACCTTTCGTTTTTGACCTCAGCCAATTCAATTCTTTTTAAAGGGGAAGAGACGGGTAGCTTTGCTTCTTCATTTGCCACTACTGAAAGATCTTGCATCAACTCTTGATACTCTGCTGTTTTATAGTGTCCAACTCCAATATTTCCTAGTCCTAGTATGAGGAGGAAGGCTCCGGGTACAAAAAGTCTAGCTAGCTTCAGTTGAGGATGCGGAGAAGGAGAGGTCTCCCTGTTCAGGTCTTTTTCACTCTCGGAAAAAGAATCAAGATTGCTATTTTTTGCAGCTACCACTCTATTTTTCTTAGTGCCTGATAGATTTAAATTCTATAAACTAGGTCAAGAATGTTTATAGGCTCGCCCAGTTGCATGGTGCCTGTTATAGCCTATCGTTTGATTTTAGCGAAATCTGGTGAGGGATTCATGCCAAGTCTTAGAGATTCAGAAGCAGGACTGTCCAAATTTGCGAACTTAGTATTTATAGTCGTTATTGCTTGTGTTGGTTTCTTTGGGGTTAAAGTTATCGGGCACCTGTACAATGCTGAAGAATTACGGGGTCTCATTGAATTCCAAACCCAGACGGCTGACGCTAGAACGGATAAGCAGATCGCCCGTTTGATCCATAATGAAATGCGGAAACTGGATATTAACGCAGAAAATGAAGATTTGGTTATTGAAAGTGGCCATTCTCAGATTTCAATCTCTCTTTACTATGAAGAGGATATAGAGCTTTATATTAATGAGGATTATAACTGGATCCTCTACACTTTTGAGTTTGATATCGTGGAGTCAGGTGAAACTTCATCAGATCGTAAGAGACGATAATTAGCGGCCTTATTCTTGGAGATGCTAAGTAATTCCGAACCCAGGACTAAGACCCAGTTGGCTACGGGTTTTAAACCCTTTCTTTTGTCCCAGTTTCTTGGAACCTTAAACGATAATTCTTTTAAAATATTGGTTTCTCTGTTGATTGCAGAGTTTGCTTTAACAAATGGGGAGGGCATTTCTTACCTGTGCATGACTCAGATATTTTTTGCACTGCCTTATGTGATCTTTGCCAGCTGGGCAGGTACCGTTGCTGACCGCTATTCCAAATCTGAAACTATCAAGGTTTTTAAAC
Organism: uncultured bacterium; assembly: GCA_938022485.1. Lineage (GTDB taxonomy): Bacteria > Bdellovibrionota_C > UBA2361 > SZUA-149 > CALKYB01 > CALKYB01. The sequence continues at coordinate 5,236 of CALIEE010000134.1, forward strand.
TACTGGAAATAGTGTTAATGGGCTTAGGAGCTTTCTGCTTCGTTTCTGGATATTATAAAATCCTTCTTTTAATTTTGTTTTTGATGGGCTTGCAGAGTACCCTGATGAGTCCTTGTAAGTATGGAATTTTGCCTGAGTTGCTTAAAAAACAGGATCTCTCCAGAGGTAATGGGCAGCTAGAATTCTTTAACTTTATGGCTATAATTTTCGGTACAGCTTTGGGATCTGTTCTAAATGCAACGAGTGATACAAGGTTCTTGCTTCCTGGTTTTGCTTTGGTTTCTTTTGCATGCTTAGGATTTGTTGCGTCTTTGAAAATTCCTAAGCAAGAGGTTGCTAACGCAGAGTCGATCTTTGAAAAGCTTCCCTGGGGTGATGTTTTCTCAGTGCTTAAAGAAGTTAAAGAGAATCGGTATCTTTGGCTCGTTTTTATTGCCATCGCCTTTTTTTGGTTCATTGGCTCCTTCATTCAACTAGCTTCTTTTGTTTATATCGGTGACTTTAAGGAGCTTAACTTTGATATATGGAGCGGAGCCTTTCTTAC
>CALIEE010000135.1 GCA_938022485.1 uncultured bacterium
TAGATTAGCTACTTTAGCGGCTATGGGTATAGGAATAACCTTACCCTCACAATCAGCTCAAGCTATTGATTTTGGTGAATTTGCAGTAGATCAAAGTAAGTTTGTTGCAGTTGCGGTTCCCTTCAACTATAAACAGTATAAGCTAGCAATTAATATGCTTGACTTAGGTGATGATTTGATAGCTGAACTGGAGAAAGAAACTCCGTTGCCAGCAGAAATATCTAATCGACATACCTCAGAACTAAAAGAGCTCCTTGAAATGGAATTAGAAGCCGCTGGTAAGAGAAGGGAGCCTTCTAGTTATCTACAGTCGATCGAGAGAAGAATAAAAGATTTACCAAAGCCCAAGAAGCCAGCAAAAGGGCCTGCGGTTCCAATGGTCGAGAGCTTCAAAACAGAGAGTTCTCCTTCCCCTAAGAATCAGAAAGTTTTAGATGATGACGACAGTCTTGTCTTTGATCGTAATTATACTATTGAAGATCAAGATATCGATGAGGATTTGACGGTTGATGAGGCTAGAAATTCAGCGGACAGTATGTCGGCGAAAGAGCCTGACACGGAGGATCACCTTAGTGCTCCAGGTAATTCTTTCTTTTCTTACCTCCTTGTCTTTTTCTCAGGTGTTCTCGCTGTGGCAGCAGGAATTTATTTGCTTAGACCAACTTTATTCAGTGCTACTAATAATGAAATGCAGGCTAAGTCGGATGCTGGCGGAGAAAAGCCAGAGGCTGTATCCAAAACTAAAACTAGTGCTTTGATTAAGCTAAAATCACCTACAGTAACTAATCCTGATCCTAAACTTTTGGAACTTGAGAGAAGGGTGGGGGAGTTGAACAAAGAAGAAGAGATAACCAGCTCAGCAGAAGAAAATGAAACCTCAAAGCTTGAAGCCTCAGAGAGAATCATTTTGGATGGTCCTGTAGAGGAAGTAAACCCTGAGTTGAAGCAAGCAAAGCTTCCAACCGTGCCTGAATTACCCAAGAATATTCAGAGAGAGTCTTTTCCAGTTGATACCCCTGCGCAAGTTTATAGACAAAAGGAAAGAAGGAACTATGGCCTGCCGCCAACTCCAAGTTCAAGAGTTAGGGGTTTTCCGGTTAGACAGTTTAACCCAGCCCGAGAGTATAAAGTAATCATTGATACTGATGTTTACACGGCACCTTCTTTGATGGCTGACGCTGTGGTTAGATTAAGAGAAGGTGCTCGAGTAAGTGTGGTATCCAAACTAGGTAATTGGCTTGAAATTAGGTCAGCCGAAGGTAACAAGGGGTATATATATTCTCAGGATGCTCAGCGTTCTGGCTAAGTAAGCTTACGAGTGTAAAAAAGACTCTTCTTTTTTATTGATCAGCGTGAATAGAGGTCCGCTAAGCGTATAAAGAAGGAAACCTACTGCAAAAACGATCCTACTATTATACCAAGCCAGAGCAACTGTAGCCGAAATAACGATAAGCACATGAGTGGGGTTAATGTTTGAGAGTTTAAGGTATTTTGGACTGCCGTAGTCTATGGAACTGACCATAAGATATGACAGAATTATTGAATAACAGGCTATAGCTATTGTTGGGAAAAGGGAGGTCAGCGGGTTTGGATTGAAGTACACCAAAGATGCTACTGAAGCCGCTGCCGCCGGAATTGGAAGTCCAGTAAAAGAGTTCTTACTATTAGAATCTTCAGTTTGGGTATTAAACCTAGCAAGTCTAGTGGCTCCACAAACCAAAAATATAAAGGCAATTGGAACACCAATTTCAAATCCTTGGGCTTTAAAGGCCCAGGCATATGTCAAGACTGCAGGAGCAACGCCAAAGGCCGTAACATCACTGAGGGAGTCTAGTTCTTTTCCAAACTCACTGGTGGCGTTCATCTTTCTGGCAACTCTTCCGTCTAAGCCATCGAGAATAAAAGCTATACCTATACAAGCAGTGGCGATGAGAAACTTGCCATCCAAGGTACTAAGAACCGCCAGAAATCCGCAGAAAATTCCAATTGAAGTGATAAGGTTAGGTAATAGTAATGCTCTGTTACGCACAGCCTCTCTATTTAGAAGAAGCACTTTTGGGCTTCGCTTGGTATTGCCAGTTTTCATAATGTTCAATGTTAGTTGTTTTTTGCCATCATAGGCTAAAGCGCACGATAAATCCTCCAATAGAGTTAAATAAATTGCCGAGTTGGGTGCATCTATACTCAATCTTGTTGAAAACACGTAATTTAAATGAGGCGCAGTATACAGTTAGGGTTTATTCTGTTAGATGAGGGGGAGGAGAGCCCCGATATTCTTATATTTTTAATGGGCAAATAAAACCACGGAATTTTGGAACTATGGCTAGAATTACAGTTGATGATTGTCTCGAATACGAAAGAAATAGATTTTCTTTAGTGCTACTTGCCTCTCGAAGAGCCAAGGCCATTTTAAATGGTAGAACTCCAGTGGTTGATACAAGGGGTAACAAAGCTGTTGTGTCCGCTTTAAGAGAAATCGCTGGTGGTCAGGTTAGATTCTCCTACGGGGATGATGGAGTTTCCTCCCTAGCTATTCCTTCTGAAACGGGGAGGTCTCATGAGGTAAGCTCTTTTGTAGAGAGTTCTTTGGGTTCTGATGCTGAAGAAATTCCAGGAGCGGACCCCCAGGAGCCTAGCGCCCACTAGTTTTCGGCTTTTGTGTCGGATCGTAGGTTTGAGTTTTTGAACCACTGCGCTGCCTCTAGTTCCACCTAATTGGATAGTGCTCATTGGACAGTGATCGATGATATCACTCGCTGAGTTGTTGCAGGCTGTTACGGCTTATGACCCTGATTTCGATCGGGACCCTGTTCAACGCGCTTACACCTTTGTTCAAAAGAAACATAGCGGGCAGACTCGAGCCTCTGGAGAGCCTTATGTTAGCCATGTTACCGAAGTTGCTCTTCTTGCCACTCGTCTGCAACTAGACTCTAGTTCAATTGTTACGGCTCTTCTCCATGATACGGTAGAGGACACAGGAGTGACGCTTGAACATCTATCCGAAGAGTTTAGTCCTGAAGTGGCTTCTTTGGTTGATGGAGTTACAAAACTCAATAAGATCAATTTCAGTTCTCAAGCTGAAAAACAGGCAGAAAATTTCAGAAAGATGCTTTTGGCTATGGCTGAAGACATCCGGGTTCTGTTGATCAAACTCTGTGACAGAACACATAACATGAGAACTTTGGAATATCTTTCGGAATCCAGACAGCTCAGAATCGCCAGTGAAACTATGGAGATTTACGCTCCTCTTGCTCATCGACTCGGAATTAACTGGATGAAGTCAGAGTTGGAGGATCTTTCCTTTCGCTTTCTTAAGCCTAAAATCTACATGGATATAAGAGAGAGTGTTGCCACTAGAAAGGAGGAGCGTGAGAATTATATTGAAAGAACCTCCTCTCTTGTGACGAGAGAGCTTGAGCAAAACAATTTAAGCGGAGAGGTTACAGGCCGGCCTAAAAATTTCTATTCAATTTATCGAAAGATGGACTTGCAAGGCCTCGTTTTCGAAGAAATTTATGACCTGATTGCTTTTAGAATCATTACTGATTCTTTGATGGATTGCTACGCTACTCTTGGAGTCATTCATGCAGCTTGGAAACCAATTCCAGGGAGGTTTAAGGACTATATTGCTATGCCCAAGCCTAATGGTTATCAGTCTTTGCATACCACGGTAATCGGGCCAGAGGGTTCACGGGTTGAAATACAAATCCGTAGTCAGGAGATGCACGATATTGCCGAGCGAGGTATTGCAGCCCATTGGGCTTACAAAGACAGCCAGGAAGGACGACCCACAGAAATAAAAGACGCGGCAAGAAATTCAGCTCAATTCGCTTGGCTTCGAGACTTAGTCGAAAGTGAGAGTCTTCACAGTGACCCTGTGGAGTTTATGTCGATAGTGAAGGAAGATCTGTTTCCTGAAGAAGTTTACGCCTTCACTCCTGCTGGTGAATTACTTGCGTTTTCTTCTGGAGCTACTCCGATTGATTTTGCCTACTATATTCACTCCGAGATAGGGGATCATTGCCTTGGGGCAAGAGTAAACGGTCAGCAAGTAGCCTTAGACTATCAACTGCAGAACGGAGACACGGTAGAGGTTATTACTTCTAGAAGTCAGCACCCTAGCAAGGATTGGCTCAATATCGTAGCCACTTCAAAGGCAAAACAGAGAATACGTGCCTGGCTAAAGAATCAGGAGCAGAGCAAGTCCGTTTCCGTGGGTAAAGAATTGCTTTCTAGAGATCTTAAGAAAATTAAGTTCAATTATAACAAACTATACAAGAGTGGAGAGGTTGAGGCTGCATCTGAAAGTATGGGTTATGGGGATGTTGATTCTATGCTTTCAGAAATCGGACACGGAAAAATCGCAACCGATGATGTTATTGTTCGCCTTTTACCTGATGAAAAAGATTTAGATGACAAGCTTACCGGCGAAGAAACGGCTATTCAAAAGATCTTCAATCGAGCTGCACGGGCTTTTGGAGAGAGAGCTAGTGTTAAGGTTAATGGCATAAATGATGTGGTGTTCAGATTTGCTAAATGCTGTGACCCTCTTCCTGGGGATGAGATCTTGGGGTTCGTCACTAGAGGAAGAGGAGTTACTATACATCGTCGTGGCTGTTCGCAGGCGATGAGCTACGATAAACGAAGAATTATTGCTGTTGAATGGGATGATAAGGTTCAGTCCTTTCGTAGAATACGGCTTCAGGTTTTGTCGCTAGATAAAATCGGAATTTTAGCTGCGATGAGTCATTGTATTTCGAATGGTGGGGCTAATATTGTTTCAGCCCAGGTTGCAGCTAGTCCAGATGGTAAAGCTGTCAATACATTTGAAGTGAAAGTTGAAAATTCTTCTCAGTTGGAAATAATTAAGAATAGCTTGGAGAATCTTGAGGGAGTTATTAAAGTTGAGCGGCATAAGATTAAGAAGGAAGAGGTGTAAGCGCTCAGCCGGCTTTTTTGTTGGGCTGCGGCTTCTTTGATTCAAAGGCCTCCGCGGTGCCTAACTCATGGCCCAAGCATCTTTGTATTGTTATTTCATTGAGAGTCTATAAGCCTTCAACGAGTAAGCCTTACAACTTGCTTTGAGTTTAAAGGTCTCCGTCCTCAACTATCATCCCACCGGAAAGAGTACTTCCCCCGAGAGTGGGCAGGAGATAAAGACTAAAATTTCTACCCGTTTGGAATGTGATCGGGCCAGTATCGAAAATCACATCATCTCCTCCGTCTGAAGTAATTGCAATTCTTTGCCCTTCAATTCTATTTGTCGCGTTGAAATAATCTGAGGCGCCCATGAACCGCACATTGGAGTCAGTGGGTTCTATATTATTTACACTCTCTCCCAGAGTGATGAAGTAAAAATCAACTGAGTCAGTATCTTCAGCGAGGTTTACTACTCTGAGATTGAAGGTTCCCCCTGGAGGCTCTTCTCTGAGATCAGTGAAAGAAGTGAAACGATCTACCCCATTATCTTGGACTAGAACGACGGTTTCAAAATCTCCATCTCTTACACTTATTCTTTCAGGATCATCAAAAACTGGCGAAGATTCTCTGAAGGCTACAAATTCGAATTGATTCTGATCGTAGGAAATATAATCTGTGAATTCTCCAAAATTTAGCGAGAATGTATCCTGTGGGTCATCAATATCCACCCCCAATATTATGCTAGTTCTTGGAGCAGCGCTCGAAGCGTTAAGATATCTAACCTGAGCATTATTAGCTCTTTCTTCATCTTCATCAGACCCGCAAGCCGAGATTAAAAGCGAGATTGCGTAAAACAGGAACAAGTGAAGAAGTTTAGATAGATTGTTCATAGTTATGAGAATAATAAAGAGTTTTTAGTAGCCAGCAAAAAAGCTAGCACTCGGGACTTTGGCTAGCAAAATCTTATTAACATTAGAGAGATTGAATTTTCTTGATAATTGTTGTGCTTGAATTGCCGGGCTCAAAATTCAAGGACTTAACCTCACCTCCGGCCGCAGTAACCTCTTCATTGCCTACAATGTCTTTCACAGCCCAGTCTCCACCTTTAACAAGAACATCGGGTTCCACTTCCTTAATCAAGTCCAGTGGTGTCTCTTCCCCGAAGACAATAACAAAATCAACGGGTTTGAGACCCAGTAGCATCTCCCGGCGTTCTGTTTCAGCTATGATCGGTCTGTCAGGGCCTTTCAGCTTAGAGACAGATTCGTCGCTGTTTAAACCAACCACCAGAAGATCGCCCTGATTTCTGGCATTTTGCAAATAGCGAAGATGCCCAACATGTAAGATATCGAAGCAACCATTGGTAAAAACTACCTTTCGACCGTGGCTTTTTTTGTTAGAAATTTCCTTGAGGTCTGAGCTTTTTGACATTAGAAGAATTCTCCCTGATGATTTCAGGAAGCAGTCTGCACTAACTTAAATACGGGCTCAAGAAAATTGCTTAAAACTCTTAAATATACTGTTGTTTTTTTGGCTTTGGCCTTTGCTTTTTGGCTTGGCCAGCAACAACCGACGAAAGAGGTTCACGCTAGAGGTAATATTGCGCCGAGAACCAGTTCCGAGCAGAGAGTTATCGACATTTACCAAACTGCCAGCCGAGCAGTAGTGAATGTAAGTACTAAGTCTTCTTCGGGGAATTTTTTTGACCCTCGAATAAGAGTTGGAAGCGGCTCCGGATTTATTATCGATGCTAAGAAAGGTTTTGTTATTACTAACTCTCATGTTTTGGCTAATGCTATCGAAGCCACAGTTACGCTTTCCGGCGGAGATTCTTATACGGTGAAGCGTATTGGAGTGGACGTAGACACAGATTTAGCATTACTTTCCATCGTGGATCCTCCGGATGATTTGGTTGCCCTTGAGTTGGGGGAGTCACTCAACTTAGCCCCTGGGCAAAGAGTTATGGCCATAGGTAATCCTTTTGGTCTGAAACGGACAATGACAACGGGGATAATTTCAAGTTTAGGAAGGACTCTTCGGTCGCAGTCCGGAAGACTCATTGAAGATATGATTCAGACTGATGCAGCGATCAATCCTGGTAATTCAGGAGGTCCCCTTTTGGACATGGCGGGGAAAGTCATAGGAGTCAATACTGCCATTCTCACCAATAGTGGGGGAAGTGACGGTATAGGTTTAGCAGTTCCGGTTTCCACAGTTAGGCGTGTTATTGTTGATTTTCTTAAACACGGACGTGTTTTGAAGCCTAAAATGGGCGTGCTTCTATTAGACACAGAAATTGGGCCAGCTATAGTCTATGTTCAGCCCGGAGGCCCCGCAGACCGAGCTGGTATCAAGGGTATTAAATACCGATCCGATCTTCCTCTTAATACCGAGTTTGTAATTGGCATCAACGGAGAGCCAGTGCAGTCGAAATCGGAGATACAGGATATTTTGGCTAATTTGGAGCTAGGAGAGTCTGTGGAACTGGCTCTAAGAAAGGGTATCGGGAGACGAGCTCTTACGCGTGTTGTAAAGTTGAAGCCAGAGTTGAAATGACCGATCCGGCTAAGCAAACAATCACCTCTAGTGATCCTGAAGTCCGAATTCTGGATGATTTAGTTGTTAATCAGATTGCAGCTGGCGAAGTTGTAGAGCGTCCAGCTTCAGTGGTTAAGGAACTCGTTGAAAATTCGATTGATAGTGGAGCCTCCAAAATTGTCGTTGGGGTTGTGACGGGTGGAAGAGCTAGGATTACAGTAAAAGACAATGGCTGTGGCATGTCAGCAGCGAATGCCTTGGTTGCTATTGAACGCTTTGGAACTTCTAAGATTTCTAAAACTTCAGATTTGTTAGAAATTTCTTCGATGGGTTTTCGAGGAGAAGCACTGCCATCAATTGCAGCAGTGTCTAGGTTTAGTTTGCGCTCTCAGGTGAGTGAAGGTGAGGGCGTTTTAGTTTCTTTGGCTGGCGGGGAAAAGCCTGTCGTAGAGCATGGCTCGCAAGTTTTAGGAACGACTATCACAGTTGAAGATCTTTTCTTTAATGTTCCAGCTAGGAAGAAGTTTTTAAAAACTGACAAAACTGAACTAGGCTATATTAAGTCAGTTGTTTATGACCTGGCTTCAGCAAACTCAACGATTCGTTTCGAATTAGTTTCTGAAGGTAAGACAGTTATAACCTTGCCCGCAGTTGAAACTTTTATCGAAAGAGCAGAGCAGATTCTTGGAAAGTCTTCGGACTTTATTTCAATCAAAGATTTATTGCAGGCGGAATCAGGTTCTTATCGGGTTGAGGGTCTAGTGGGAAAACCATTAAATTCAGCCCGCGGTGCCAATAAACTCAGACTGCTAGTCAACGGTAGAACGGTTCGAGATAAGCTTATGCTTAGGGCTGTGAGGGAAGGTTATGGAAATATGCTTAAGCCCGGCCAATACCCGGTTGGGATAGTAAGTTTAAGAGTTCCGCCACTTGATGTTGATATAAATGTTCATCCTCAAAAATCTGAAGTTAGGTTTAGATTGAGCAGTGAAGTTTTCAAGGTGATAGCCAGGTCCGTTAAGCGTGCAATAACTGATGAGATTACCGGTTTTCATGGAAGTTTAGGCTCTCGTCAGGATTTTTCTGAAGAACAAGCAGTTGTGTCTTTTAAGAGAAGGGAGATGCCTACTGAAGCTCCCAAGTTTTTTGAGAGTGGTTTTTTAGAAAAAGAGCAGCAAGTTTCTAAGCCTGCTGTGCCGTCTATTGAACCGTCTTTGTCTCCTCTGCCTTCAGTAAGAAAACAAGAGCCTGAGCCCCTCAGTGACATGCGTTACGTGGGACAAGTTTTTAAATGCTACCTCTTGTTCGAAGGTCGGGATGTATTTTCTATCCTGGATATGCATGCTGCTCATGAAATCATTAAATTTGTGGAAATCAAAGAGAATCTTCAATCGGGTAAAGTTGCTATTCAACAACTTTTGGTTCCGGTTACAGTTGAGTTAGAGCCTTTTCAGTATGACTGTTTTAAAAATTGCAGCGAGGAGCTTAGAAAGCTTGGTCTAGATTTTGACATCTTTGGAGATAGTAGTGTTGCAGTAAGAGGGACTCCGGCTCCTTTGGGGCAACTCGATCCTGAAGAACTGTTACGAGAAATG
>CALIEE010000136.1 GCA_938022485.1 uncultured bacterium
ATTTCGCTAGCTAGACAGGATGGCGACTTTTGCTCTAGCGAAGGCAAAGGCGTTGCCCGAGCCATTTCTAGGCATTTTGGTCTAAACGAAACCGAAGCTTCTGAGTTAACTGAGTTGGTTAGTCCACTGAGCAAAAACTTCGATAATATCGAAGAGTTTGTTTCAATTGTGAATGAAAAGTTCAACGAAGAGCAAAAGCAAATAGTCCTAGCAATGATCTGGTCTCTAGCTTTAGCCGATGGCGTCGCGGATAGACTGGAAACGAATTTTGCTACCGTACTTAGAAACAGACTAAACCTCACAATTGATCAAGCAGTAACGGCTCGACAACTAGCGGAGGAACAGGACCAAGATATTGCCTTGGCTCTGACCGCAGCTACAAAGTCAGCAGAAATACACCATTAAGAGTTTTCAAAAAAGTTCTATCTTCGACTTAAATGAAGGCTTACCTGACCGTCAGAAGCAGACTCACTAGAAGTTCCCGAAGTTAACCTTGAGCTTTCAACCCCTTCCGACATTAGCTTGCCCCTAATCTGTTCAGCCCTTTGCTGTGCTGTCTTTCTGTCTGAAGACACTGGAGAGCGAATTTCAAGTTGGTAGTCAGGGTAGTTTCTTAAAACGCTAGCTAAGTTTCTAATTTGAAACTCCGAGCCACCCAATAAATTAGCACTATCTGCCTCAAACCCAATTCTCTCTAGGTTAAAGCTAGCCTCACTCTCACCACCCTCAAGCGCCTCAGAGAGCCTATGCACAGAAGAACCATTTTCGGTTACGATACTTCCTTGCTGCCCAAGTTGAATCTCAACAGGTTCGGAGTAATTTTGATCAAAATGAATAACTTGCTCCGTTTGTAGACCTCCAAGGTCTGATGGTCCAGCCAGTGGGGCAGCTGAGCTTCCAGAAATATCTAAACTAGCTCCATCATTCCCAAAGGAAGTAGTAGGAAGTGCAGAGGCTAATTTTTGTGATTCTAACGATACCGTCTGATCAGAATCACCTATGCTTTCCTGCGAAGCTTTCTCTGATAAATCTTCCTCTGGCAAATTTGTTTTAATCGAACTGGATTTGGAAGCCTCCACCAACACAGGTTTACCAACCTGGGCCTGCTCCTTTGATGATTGTTTTCTGGCAAGACTAGAATTTCCTTTCCTTCTTTTTTGCCCTTTTTTCTCGTTAACTAAATCATTATTTTTCTTAGCGAGCTTCTCCAACTCTTGATCACTAATTGGCTCGTCTGGGTTCGTCTTAGAGTGAGATTCACCACTTAAATTGACCTCTTGCTCACCTGAATTGAAACGCTGACTTAAAAAAACTAAAATCAAACAAACAATAAGAGGTGCGAAGACAAGCCAGCTTTTTAGTATAGACTTTTCCTTACCCTCTTCGAGCTCCTTTCGATTCTCTCCATTCTTCATTTAGACTTCTCCAAACTAAACGTTTCCTAAAGCAAGCACTTAGCACAATCTTTCAGCTATTCTAGATGCAACTTGGGCTCCATCAATTGCAGCCGAGACTATTCCGCCAGCATAACCTGCTCCTTCGCCCGCGGCATAGACCCCCGGCATCCCTGGCACCTGAACAGTTTCAGAATCTCTGGGAATACGAACAGGTGCAGAGGTTCTAGACTCTGGAGCAACAATCACGGCCTCAGAGGTTATAAAACCTGGCATCTTGCGCTCAAACTCTAAAAACCCCTGGCGAAGACAGGCAATTATTGCCTTGGGAAACAACTCCTCCATCGCAACAGGTACTATACCAGGGTTGTAGGAACAATCAGGAAGTTCTTCAGAACCATTGCCTTCTACGAAACTATCTAACCTTTGCGCAGGAGCTCTTAAACCTTTAACACCTGCGCTCCAGCAGTTTTGCTCTATTATTTTCTGAAAGGAGAGGAATTTAAACTGCCCTCCATTATCATAGGCATCCAGAAAATCCTCGCTACCGTCTATCTCAACCACGATTCCTGAGTTTGAAAACTTGCTATTACGCTTAGAGGGAGACCAACCATTTACAACCAGTTGCCCCTCTCTGGTTGCAGCCGGACAAATTATACCCCCCGGGCACATGCAAAATGAATAGACGCCCTTACCGGCTACTCTGGTTTTCAAACTATAACTAGCTGCTGGAAGACCCTCTCGAGAATCACCATGTCGCAAAGTATCAATAAGTTCTCGCGGATGCTCAACCCTAACGCCCAAAGCAAAGCCCTTTGGCTCAAGACTAACACCCTTCTCAATCAACAAACGATATATTTCCGGAGAGGAATGTCCAGTGGCAAGCAGAACTGAGGCGAAATATATTTTTTCGCCAGAATCAAGCTTAATCATTACTCCCCGATCTTCACTTGAGTAAATATCGACAACTTTCTGAGCAAATCTAATTTCCCCTCCCAAGGAAACGATCTTTTCTGAGATAGCGCTTATAATATCTGGAAGTTTATTAGTTCCGACATGAGCATGCGTATCAATTTTTAAATTCGCATCCCCACCGAACTCGATCAAATGACTAAGCACCCAATCACGATCATTTTTAGCCACACTGCGGCAATAAAGCTTTCCATCCGAAAAAGTTCCAGCTCCCCCTTCCCCAAAGCAGTAATTACTCTCTGGCGAAAAATCTAAACCTCTAGAAATTTTAGCAACATCTTTTCGGCGCTCCCGAACTGGCTTACCTCTTTCAATTAAAACTGGTCGAAGCCCCATCTCAATAAGCCTCAATGCTGCAAAAAGTCCTGCCGGACCCGCTCCAACCACAGCAACACTTTCTTTTCCGGCCACATTACCTAAAGATGGTAAATTATTTTTTTCTCGGCTGCGTTCCATTTCTTTCGGGTAAACACGATAAACGAGTTCCCAAATTGGAGGCCTTGGACGTGCATCTAAAGAACGCTTAATAAGTTCTACCTCTCCGATCTTAGCCAGCTGCTCTCCGGTTTTTATTGAGACTAATTCTCGGGCAACTTTGTCTGAAGGCGTATGCTCGCTAGTTCTAACGGTGATTTCTTGAATTTTTTCCACACTAATTCTTATTCGGCACCAACGAACCTAGTTAAAATCATACCAAAATTCATCGGCAAAGGCTTTGCTCCGACTTTTCAGCAAATCCCTCATCAACCAAGGCCTCAATACAAAATACCAATCACCATAGTGATCAAACTTTCTGCAGGAGGTCACAATCCAAGCCTTTTTTAATATCTTAAACCTCTTCCCCTGAGTCCTTCCATATTCTTTTAGCCTCTTAGCAAAGTCTATATCCTCAGCACTAAGCAAAGATGGATCAAACCCTCCAATTTCTTCGAAACTTTTTCTTTCTGTAAAGAAAAGCCCCCCAGAAATCATATGCTTCAAGGCAAGTGGAAGAAGCATCAAGCCTGTAATAAAAATCCCCAGAGACCATCTCTCCGGCAATATAACTACTCCACCACCAATATATTTAGAGGATTCCATAGACGAACTAATATTGGTAAACATTTTTTCAGACACAGTACTATCAGCATCAACAGTGACGACAAACTTTCCTTTTGCCAAGGCTGCGCCAGCATTACGAATCATTGAAAGATTTTTGTCCTGGTTCTTTACAACTCTACAACCTTCATTTTCTGCAATTATAGCAGTTCGGTCACTGCACCGGTTGCAAACCACTATTATTTCGAAGCTAGAATTAACCAAGGAAAGGGATTTCTTTAAAGCTTCAAGACAAACTGGAAGATGATTCTCTTCATTTCTGGCTGGAATAACTATAGAGAATACTGGTTCCAAGGGAGAGGTCCTGCAAATGAGTTGAATGGTCTAGAGTTATCACAAGGCTAGCACTAGGCAACTGGTTAGCATAACCGCCATCCCTTGAGCAAAATATCCATTCAAATGCAAAGATAACTGAATTCTTTATTTATCTTGCCAAACTCACCTGGCGTTAAAACCAAAGTCACTTCTGGCTTCGGCAAACTCTAGTAAAATCTCTTTCTCTACGGTTTCAAAATCACGACGAAGTCTTTGCTCATGCA
>CALIEE010000137.1 GCA_938022485.1 uncultured bacterium
CTCAGGAATACCTGGGCCATTATCGGTTATACTCACATCAACCGTACCGGTTTCTAAATTATCCTTAGACTCAATGATAATTAAGCCCTTGCGGTTGTCTGGCCCAAGTGCGTCACCTAGAGCATGGGCAGCGTTAACGACTATGTTTAGGAAAACCTGATTCAACTCTCCTGCATACGCTGGAACAGTAGATATAGTCTCATCCAGCCGAGTTTCAACATCGGCGACATATTTCCACTCACTTTTGCTAACGTTAAGGGCCGAATTAACTACAGAATTCAGGTTCACTTCGGTCTTTTTATCGTCGTCGAGATGAGAGAAATCCTTCATCGCTCGTATAATTCTTGAAACCGCTGTTACGCCATCAAGAGAATCGTCAATTGCACTAGGCATCCTATTACGAATTTTTTCGATTCTTAAACTCTTCTTCTTAGCCTCAACACTTTCCTTAATCTCCTCTGGCACAGTCTCAAGGTCTATACTGTTCAAAGTCTCTTCACAGAAGAGGCCATATTCGTGAACTCTACTGCAAGCCTTTTTTAGAAACTCCAAGTTATCTCCAATATATTGCATTGGAGTATTGATTTCGTGAGCTATTCCAGCAGAAAGTTGGCCTATCGACTCCAACCTATTTACCTGAGCCACTCGCTGCTCAAGTTCCTTCTGGTCAGAAATATTAATCAATACTCCACCTACCGTATCAGTTGATTGATTGACCTTCTGTCCTCTGGCGAGAATCCAAGACTCTTCCCCTCCCTTCTCTCTAATTCTAATTTGATACTCTACGACCGGGAGTGTGCCTTCCGCCACTTTATGGATCTCATCAATAAACTCTTTGTAGTCGTCTCCCTTTGCGTGCTTTTCTAAAGTCTGACCATCTGCACTAAGTTCATCTAATGCTAACTCATACCTCCAATTCAGAGGGATCTTCAGCTCCTTAGTACTGATGTCATATTCCCATTCAATGACCTTCGCTGCTACTAGAATGATTCGCCTTCGTAAATCATTAGACTCAGCTTCCATTCTTCCCTCTTCCAGATCCGTGGTAAGGTTTTCTAGCTCTGAGGCCATATAGTCAAAAGCATTGCCCAGTTCAGCTAACTCATCTTTTCCTGTTGCATTGACTCTTGCATCAAAATTTCCTGAGGCAAGTTTCATCGCTGCGGATGTTACTTCTGCAAATTTTTTCCTAATAGTCAGCAATCCAAGGCCCGCTAGGGACAAAGCGCCAAGAGTTAATAGGCCGCCTAAAAACAACAAGTTCTTTCTTAAATCGGTATTAACAGAGAAGATTCTTTCTTTGTCTAGCTCAATTAGTAGGGTCCAGGGCTTACCTGAGCTGATTTTAACACCAGAAACATTACCTTTCAGAGCAAGTTGGGTTTTGTGACTTACCTCATCTGTGTATTCTGCGGAATTATTACCATCAGCAAAGAGACTCATAAGTGCTGAACCATCTGCCAAGGGCTCGAATAAACCAGAGCTTTGATGAGCAATTTCATTCTTTCCGTTGAGCAAAGTGACTTTATTTTCAGAATATTTTCTAAGACTTGAAGAAAAGCGATTCACTCTTGCAGCTAGATACTTTGCAGCGATGACAACTTTAATAACACCCAAATAGTTTCCACCGTCATCTTCAACTCTTAGAGCCAAGTCTACAGAATGGGACTTAGCACTTTCATCGTATCCAATATCTCCCAAATACCTTCCCTCATCCCAAGCAGTTTGCCACCACATTTCATCGTTCTGTTTGTAATCTGTGGTTCGAGAGGTTTGAGCAATATTGCCACCAAATTTATTAGTGATAAATACTTCCGCAAAAATACTGTAGCCATAGCCCTCTGAATATTCGTTGAGTCTACTTTTAAGCGAAATTGCTAAATCATTCGCCATCAGACCATCCATCAAAGCGCTAGTTCGATCAGCAGGGACTGACATCCACTGTTCATCCAACTCTATAACTTGTTGTTCAGGATCAGGGAGGCTTGCAAAAGCATCGTTTGAATTCCGTAAGGAATTAATGATCAAAGGAGTTCTGGAAAAAGCTCTCCAAAGAGTTTCATGAGCTCTGAAAATTTCTGCTATTTCAGTGGTCAAGGTGTTGAGCTGGGCTTTAGCATTCTCTCGTACTTGTCGCTCTAGCTCCACCGAGGATTTTCCCAATGAGTAATAGCTAAAGGACCAAAAAATCGAAACAATCAGCAAAACTAAGCCGGTAATCATTTGGCTGATTGAGATTCTAGATATTAGTGATTTCATCAGTTTTATCCAATATGAATTGAGTTTCTAGGTATCGGCTTGTTTACGCTCGGCAAGGAGTTTGCGAATGACAGCTATTAAGTCATGAGCCTTAAAAGGCTTTTCAATAACTTCAAAAGCTCCGTAGCGCTCCGCATTTTGAAGAAGGCTGTCTGCATCAAGGAACTCTAATGAGACATCACCACCGGACATAGCAATAACGGGAATCTCCATTTGCCATTCGTGGAGCTTTTGCATCAACTCCAGCCCCCCCATATCCGGCATAAGTAAATCGGTAACAACTATGTCGACATGTTTGGTGCTGATAATTTCCAGCGCCTTTTGCCCATTTTCGGCACCCAAGAGCTCAAAGTCTTCGTCTTCCAGCCTCAAGCTTAAGGCCCTACGAAGAGCCTCTTCATCATCAACGATTAGAATTACTGGGTCGCTCATTTTCACCCTAAATACTCTTTAATATTGCGCAAACCTGTTGCGGTTTAGATTAAAAAGTAGGCGAAAAGGGTGCAGCTTTTTAAAAGCGGAGAGATTTCAGTATTATACCCTCAAATCCAAGTCTGTTATCTCCCTTCTTAGAAAATCACTCAAAGATATAATTTATTCCGAATAATTTTATCAAAAGAATATCTCCCAGCGCCCGAAAATAGGAGGGCCAAGTAAGGCAAGAGGTATAACAACGCTGGTTCACGAACTTTCATAGGATCATCAGCATGGACAATAAAAAAAGCTACCAACATCGTCACTAACAAAGGTATGCAAGCGAAGCGAGTGAACAAACCCACCACTAGCAGTGCTGCACAAACTACCTCAGCGAAAACTGCCAAATATAACGATAACTCGGCTCCAACCCCGATGGGGTCAGGAAAGGCAATTGTTTCAGCACCAATCTTCTGGGCCTTACTCCATCCATGCAACCATATCATCAAACCGCCGGCATAAAGCCTAACAAGGAGAATCCCCATATCCTTCCCATTTGAAGAGGTTTGCTCGGTCGGCCCACAGGCAAATTTCAAAAACGCGGTCCACATGTTAGTCTCCTTACTCAGCTTTATTCTGGTTAGGATCCAAGGTATAGCAATCTCTTGCATTCTAAATCAATCAATATTCTAAGCAGTTAAGCTGAATATTACCTTGAAAGAATCGCAAAAGAGGGTTTACGATAGGAGCTTATCGTCAATTCAGTATTAAGGGAGTTTAGACTTAGCAATGTTTGATAATAGTATTTCTGATTTTTTCAGAGGGAAATCCAGGCTCGAGTTCGATAAAGATGGTGAACCAAGTAGCCAGGATGTCAGGATTGCAGTGGTGGTATTGATG
>CALIEE010000138.1 GCA_938022485.1 uncultured bacterium
CGTCGGAGTATGGCTCGGTATCGTTTTCAGGATTGAATGATGATTTCGAAAAATTATTCGAAATATTTACTGAAATAGCTCTACGTCCGGCCTTCGATCCAGAACGTCTTTCTCTTTGGAAAAAATTATCTACAAGCGCTATTTCCCGTAGAAAGGATTCTCCGGACACAATGGCTGGGATGATTTTTGATCAGGCCATTTACGGTAGCAATTCTGTGCTTGGTAGCTTTACCACCAGTAGCTCGGTAAACAGAATCACCCGCCAAGATCTTCAACTCTGGCATCGAAACTTTATTGTGCCAGAGGGGTCAATCCTCGCTATCAGTGGAAACATCTCCAAAGCCAGACTTGCTCAAGCAATCGAGAAGCGTTTTTCTAGCTGGACAGGTCGTTCTTCTAAGTTTAGAGAGTTCCCAAAAGAACCTGATGGATTCTCACCTGGTATATACTTACTTGAGAAAGACATTGAACAAGCCGTGGTTTTGATAGGTCACCGAGGGCCTAAGCGACACAGTTCAGACCGCTATCCTCTTCACATCTTCAATTTAATGTTTGGTTATGGGTCTTTTGATAGCCTACTCTTTAATGAAATTCGCTCTAAGCAAGGCCTAGCATACACAGTTTACGGTGGTTTTGCTGGAGATGCTGTTAGTGGGCAATTGCAAATCTATGCTGGAACTAGAAACGACCAAGCACTTAAAAGTGTGGAGGAGATACTTAAATTGATTGAGCAGAGTAAAGCAGAAGAACCTGCCGAGGAAAGAGTCCGGTCAGCTATTTCAAGTGCGAGCAGGAATTTTGTTTTCAAGTTTGCTACGCCGGACTCTGTGGTAACTCGAGCAGCCTTACTTGAAATGTTGGGATTCCCTGATGGATACAATGACAATTTTATTTCCAATATTAAATCAGTTACGGCTTCAGAAGTTTTTGAGGCCGCTAAAAATAGACTGAAGGATGAATTCGTCATAGTTGTGGTGGGAAAGCTCAAAGCTGAGCAGCTTAAAGAGCGGCTTGGTGAAAAAATGCCTGTGAATAACGTTGAATTCAAAGAAATTCCTGTTTTTTAAGTATTATTGATTGGCCAGAGGCTAACTTGTAGGAAATTGCGGTTGCATACTCGGTGGAGCAGTATGATAATAATGGTCAGGATTTCTCTCATCTTTAATGCCCTGGAGGCTAGCTTGAAAAAGTTTGTAATTCTCTTTCTTTGTCTATGTGCTTCTTGTACTCCATTTACTGCGCAGCCAGTACCTGGTCCTGACAAACAAGGTGCTGGCACTATACTTGGAGGTGCTCTTGGAGGAGGAGCGGGAGCGATTGCCGCAAAGAGTCTGACTGGTGCCGCTGGGCCGGAGGGCGCATTAATCGGGGTTGGTTTTGGAGCTGTATACGGAGCACTGACAGGCCTCAGTCACGACCTGATTGAAGAAAGCCAAATCACTCTCCTAAGTCAGGAAAAAGCTTTGAAAGAGAAAGCTTGGGCTCAAGACCTGCTTGCTCAGCACTATCAACGTCGACTAGAGCTTCATCCTTCTAGAGATATCTTCCCAGCTGATTGGTTTTTTGAAGGCGATGGTCATAAGTTAAAGCCGGAGGGAAAGATTTTGGTGGATCAAATTGCTAGGCTAACTAAGAATAGAATGCCTTGGGCAAGGTTAGTCATTGCTTCCTATTCCTTGAGCCAGGACCCGGAATCCGAATATTCTAGTTTTATCAATAAGCGTCGTGCGCAGAGCATAGCTAAAGGCTTCGTTTCGGGTGGAGTAGAGCCTAGAAGGGTTTTTACTAAATCGGTGACTTTGCCTTCCCCAGTGCTTGTTGACCCTCATGATGACCCTTTTCGATATCATCAGGCTATCGAAATCATCCCACTCGATTACTAAACAAATCCTTCTCAAAGCTCTAAAAACGGCTTCGACGTAGTTATTCTGGGTATTTGAGTATTTTTCTAGCAGAATCTAGCAAAAATACCTCTAAAGATTTCCCATAGGTTTGCCGTTTCCTAAAATGTGTCGATTTTAATATTAATAGACGATCAGGGAGATATCGCGCCTGTCCTTATTGAGGCTACTGCTGGCTGTGGGGTCGAGCTGAAGGTAGTTAAGGATACCCAGTCTGCAAAGATGGCTTTGTTGGAAAGCACTCCAGAATTGGTGCTTTCAAGATTAGAGCTCGGTAGTGACGAGCGTGCTGGCTTGAAATTTTGCCAAGAGCTTAGGGATCATCACTCATTTTCTGAAATCCCTGTAGTTTTGTTTGTTGAAAAGGTGGATGAGTCTGTTGGCCAAGCCGCCCAGCATTTTGGGGCTAAAGCTGTTTTTCCTTTTCCTGTTTTAGAGATGGAGCTTAGAAGGCTTCTATCTCAAATGCTGCCGGATGTTGTTGCTCCGCCAGAAGCAACGGGTATTCGGGAAGAAACGGCTCAGGCCGTTGAGAAAGTTGAGAAAGAAGGGCCAGTAGAAATTGTCGAGAAAAAGGTTGAAATTGAAGAGGAGCCTGAGGAAGACAATTTGACCTATTCTCAAAGAATCCTAGCGACAGTTCTGCATAACCTTAAGACTTCAGACCTCTTGCAGGTAGTGGAGCCTGAAGATGTACCTAGAATTGTTTTTGAAATGACCCGCACAGTTTG
>CALIEE010000139.1 GCA_938022485.1 uncultured bacterium
TCGCAGAAATCGGAAACCCTCTTTCAATTAGAGTAGTCGGTGATCGTGTGCCATCGATAGAGGTCTATTTCTTAGAAGCACAAAAGCTGGAAAAAGCTATTTTAAAAAAGACTTTCTCGAGAGGAGAAGGGTTCGAGCAACTATTTTTCTGGAAAAAGAAAAAGCTTATTGAGGTCGAACTTGATTCCGAGACTATCGATATGGCCTATGCTTATTTATCTTATACCCTGGGTGTTCTAATCTTGATGCATCTCTTTCTTGACGACTGCAGAGAAACTAAGCGTATTCTTGCCAAATATGATCTGAAAGGTCTTTATGCGAATTCAAAACTTTGGAGGAAAATCAAACTTTTAGGGCCTTTAGTTAGTTCCAGCGAACTTAAACCATCTTCGCGGATTAACATACAGATTGAAAACTATTGTAAGAAAATGATTCCCCTTGTCAGTAAAGATATCTCTTCTTTTCTTATATTTATTGGAGGATTTGATGGAGTACCCCCTGGTCTCACGGAGGAATTGTCTATCCCAACAGAGCTGAAAGATGCTCTTAAGGAGGCACTGGATCCTGAGGGAGGTGATGATGACGAAGATGTCGAAAAACTGGATAAGAAAAAAGCCAAAAAGCTCGCTAACTCTGACAAGAGGCTAGCTGGTCTTTTGAATCTTGAGGGTTTTGAGCACGTTTGCTTGGTCAAAAATTGCTTCGGTGATTTTGGCAAAGAATTTTACGTTGCAAAGGTCCGCACCAAATCCAGAAAAGTTGTGCTCGTTGTTGAACCCAAAGACTACGGCAAAGCTTGCTATGTCCTGAAGTATTCATATCAGGATTGGGAACAGAAGCTGGCACAAAGTAGGTCCAATGTTAGGGAGAGCGCAGGTTTTTATACCCGAATCGTGCATGACCCTGTAGATGCTCCTCCAGAAGAGCAGCAATTTTACACTAAGCTGAAGGCTGTGCTTGAAACTTAGTGTAATTACCCAGAAAGGAGGTTTTTCAACGAAATACTGATTGACCTCCTTTCTACTATTATTATGTTGTGTTTCTTCGTTTGCTAAAGTCGACAATTTGGCTTTAAAGACCTATGCTTTTCTTGCGAAGCTTCACTACATATCCTAGGGGAGGTTACGCTGAGTAAATGCTTAACGCATTTGTTTTACTATTCTACGTCAGGCTATTTCTTGCTCCGCAATAGCCATACGTTGTCTAATGGCTTTGTAAGAGGGTGGAATTTAAACTCAATTTTTGTTGGGGACTTTTCTCTTGGGACAGGAAAAACCGATTCAAATTTGTAAGCTAGTTGCTGAAAAGCCAACCGAGTTAAGTCGATCCATGCACAATGCGGCTTTCGAAGCTCATGGCCTCGCTTTCAAATACGAAGTTCTGGACACTTCAGATACTTCACTGGCAATTGAAGAGATGAGACGTCAGAATCTGAGAGGCTATAGTCTTACCATTCCTCACAAGGAGGCAGCTCTTAAGCTAATAGATCAAGTTGACCCTACGGCTAAAGATATTGGTGCAGTTAATACAGTTGTGAACGACAACGGAGTTTTGACTGGGTATAATACTGATGTCTACGGCGTGGAAGAAGCGATTAAAGAAGTCCGGTCGTTGTCCGAGTTCAAAAAAGCTCTTGTCTTGGGAGCAGGGGGAGCAGCAAGGGCAGCAGTGAAAGTTCTTACCCAGTCAGCAAACTGCGAAGTTTATATTACCAATAGAACTAAAGAGAGAGCTGAGGCTTTGGCCAGTGATTTCAATTGTAATGCACTGACCATGGATCAGGCTTTAGAAATGGAACGGCCCTTTGATCTATTGATTAATTCAACTCCTATCGGTTCGCATCTTGCCTCTGATTCTAGCTCCAACATGGCTTCAGTAGTTGGTCGTTTATCTGAGGAAGCTGTTGTTTTTGATATGGTAACAAAGGAGAAAACAGCTCTTCTTGAGCTGGCTGCAGACCACGGTTTAAAAACAGTTTCTGGGCCTCGTATGCTTCTTCATCAGGCGGTAAAACAGTTTGAGCTGTTCACTAACAGCAGTCCGGCGCCACTTAAAGAGATGGAAAAAGCTCTCTACGGAAAACTCGAGAAGTCTTAGCCTTGGGTCCTCATAGCTGCTCCGCTCAAATTGCAAAAGTTTTGCATTTAGATTAATTTGGCTCTTCCGACCAAGGAGGAGACTTTATGGCTAAGAACTGCGATCTCAACGTCAATGATTACATAGACAGTAGTATGCGCAGATTGCGCTCTGCGGGAGTTCGTCTAACTAAAGCTCGCATGGCCTTCTTGCAGGAACTTGCCGAAATTAAAACACCAATGACTGCGAGGGAGCTGTTTGACTTGGTTTCTCGTAGTAAGAGAGTAGGGAGCGTTGACCAAGTTACGGTTTATCGAATTCTGGAGAAGTTCGAAGAGTTTGGACTCGTTCATAGAGTTTCAGCTTCGGGTGGATATCTTCCCTGTTTTCATCAAAACTGCTCGGACTCAAGCCCTCATATACTTATTCATTGCTCGACTTGTGATGATACTTCGGAACTAGATGTGCCTCAAGATACAGTGGCCCCTATGCTTTGGTACTTGAAAGGTTCTCATGGTTTTACAATTAGTTCGGAGCCCCTTCAGCTAAGTGGCATTTGTGCTGCTTGTAGCTGAGACCTTAGCTACAAGATAAGATTAGGTTAGTTTAAGAATGGCTTTGAGTTGATCTTGGGCCTTAGGTAGAGAACAGGCTATTTTCTAGAGTTTCCACGATTATGTGAACAGCGGTTATGTGGGCTTCCTGGATTCTTGAAGTTTGCTCAGAATCAACTATTAAGCTTGTTCGAGCTAGGCTTTTAGCGGCTCCACCTTTCTTTCCAAGCAGTGCGATAGTGTGAGCCCCCAGTTTATTGGCTGCTGCCAAGGCTCTAAGAATATTTTCTGAATTTCCGCTGGTTGAGAAAACCATCAAAATATCTTTCTCAGACATTAGAGTCGCCACTTGCCTTTCAAAAACTTCCTCGAAACAGTAGTCATTACCCCAGCAGGTTATAGTGCCTGGATCGCAAAGATGATGGGCTTTAATGCCGGGTCTTTCCATCTTGTAACGAGCAACGCATTCTTCGACAAAATGCATAGCATCACAGGCGCTGCCACCGTTACCGCAGGCGTAAACGGCTCCACCGCTTTTGACCGCTGACTCTATGATAGTGACAATTTGGTCTAGTTTGTCGGCCTGATCTAAGAAGGCCTTTTTAGAGCTTAGAGCTTCTTCAAGCTGGGAAGTGATTGACTCGGTGTGCATGGTAGTCCTTAGCTCAGGCTAAGTTCTTAAGGGTAAAACATCGGCAGATGTAAGCTAGGCAACCATTCGTTGTTTTTCGATCGCTGTATCGATTTCTTCAATTAGAGTTCCAATTGAATAGGCCCAGACATATTGCCCAGCTTTTCCGCCGGTAAGAACTTCAGCAATATCAGTCTTTTCGGTAACTCGATGCTTCAGGAACAGTCCCTTACCATCAGTTAACATGATCATATCTTTTGGATTAGAGTGAAGTCTTGGAAGCCTTTTCCTCAGGTAAGCAATACCTCTACGAAATCTATTTACGGGAAGGCCCTCTTTCTTCATGCGAAAAAGCCAAGACAAAAGAACGACGTCGGCATAGCTATACTTTTGGCGACCACGGTGAGTAGTTCTGCCCGTGGCTGCAACTAAGTCTGTTCTCGCATAGTAGTTGAGCAGGGCGAGGCCAATTTTTTCGGTGTTACCGGTGAGGGAACGAAGTAATTGCTGGACTTCCTTGGCAGAAAATTCTCTTTCTAGCACATGGACATTGTCTATATTTTTCTTGGACATACTTGTAACCATCAAAAGCACCGCAAAACTGAATATTTCAAGTTCAGCATACTATCGTTTTAACACAAAGGTTAGGGCTGCTGAGCAAAACAAGGCCACCACCAAACAAGAGAAGATACCACTTGAGAACAGAACATTGGGGGACATAACCCTTCCTTGTATGAACAAAGTAAGCATTTGAGCGCCTCAACAACAAACACTTGAACCCTTACTATTAAATGTTGTTAAACAACGAACCCTTCAAGACTGTTAGTTTAAATAACTAAAACCTTGTGGTCAAGACAGAAAAGCAGCCGAAATTTATTAGGTTTTTTCATTTTCCCTCTTTCCCGTACTGCCACACGGGGTATATTCGTCGCTCGAGCGGATGGTCTAAGAGTTAAAAAAACAATGAAATCCAGATTACTCCTATTAGTGTTGATAGTTTTTCAAGCCTCTTGTTCCGGGGCTGTCTCAGATGAAAAACTTGAATTTGCAGAACTAAACCAGCCTAGCCCTGAAAAAACTCAATTAGAAACTGAAAACGTAACAGTTCAGCGCGCCCTAAAAAGGATTAGCTCATTTGAAAAAATGGACTTTCAGGGATTGTTTCTTACCGGTTCCCTAGACAGGGCCGGAAAAGACTTATCTCAAAATATTTTTTTCAAAGCTTACTCCCGCAATTTACTACCAGAAGTAGAGTCTAAGAAAATATTAGTGGCTGAGAATGTAGAGTTCAATGTTGTGGCTCTGCTCATTGAACTCGGCGCAGAGGTGACAATGATTGTTTCGAAGTTTGAAAGTGACAACGACATTCATTCTTACTTTACTAAGACCGGCTACAGCTCAGTAAATTCTGTAACTGAAGAAGAACTGCTAGGTTTTAGGAGGCACTTTGATCAAGTTTTAGTAAAGAGTGCTCCAGAGGAGATAGGGGCAACATTCCTTAATTATTACAGTTATCTTGGAGAAGAGTTTGCGATAGTGATTGAGGAAATTGGAAATTCAACCTCTCTGAAGCTGTTGCAGTCCAGCCCTTCTGGCTTGTCGAGCTTAGCTCTGGCTGTTAGGTAAGAGGTTATTACCTTCCAAGAACTAGACCAATTCTAGGTTCTAAGCTGTGGAGGAAGGGGTGGAGCAGGTTGACCACTCTGTTAGTTTGTGGAGGCTGAATAACAACCGATGTCGGACCTTTTAATTCACTTTGGATTGTTCGGACTAGGAGCTGCTGCTGGCTTCCTTAATGTTTTGGCTGGCGGTGGGTCTGTGCTGGTTTTCGCTGGCATGATCTTTATGGGTGTCAACCCGGTTGTTGC
This sequence comes from uncultured bacterium, assembly GCA_938022485.1. Taxonomy (GTDB): domain Bacteria; phylum Bdellovibrionota_C; class UBA2361; order SZUA-149; family CALKYB01; genus CALKYB01. Next base: position 5,130 of record CALIEE010000139.1, read on the forward strand.
CAATGCAAGCATTCGTGTGGGTCTAGTAGGCCAAGGCTTGTTAGCTTTATCTTCGTTCCGAAAAAATGACATTTCCTTCTTTAAGGAAGGTTTAATGCTAGGGCTGGCGGCCATTCCAGGTGCAGTGGCTGGTGCTTTTCTGGCGGTGAATATCGATGAGGAAGTTATCAAGTCCTGTTTGGTCTTTGTGATGTGCTTTGTTGTTGTGAGCATTCTTCTACCAAGAAAAAATGTCACAGAGGATGATAAAGAACCTGATATTGGAATATCACCGTGGACCTATCCTATGTTCTTTTTGGCCGGTTGTTACGGAGGGTTCATACAAGCAGGCGTTGGTTTTTTGATAATGTCGATACTGGCCTATTTTTCAAAGGCCAGTTTGCTTCGGATCAATGTTCTAAAGGTTGTAACTGTTCTAGTTTACAATATTCCGGTGATTTTAGTTTTCAGTTATTACGGACTGGTTAACTGGCTTTATGGAATTTTGTTATTTGCGGGTTATGGCTTGGGCGGTTGGTTTGGTGCCAGCTGGTCGATTGGTAAAGACGATAAAGTAATTCGTTGGGCTGTTGCCGGCGTGATATTCTTGATGGTTGTCAGGTTGATTATTGTCTAAGTGAGAATCTCTTGCTTGGCATATCAAGCATTCCCATGAGAAGCCTTACTTTGGTAATGAAGCCAATATTTCGTCTTCTTGGCGGAGGTCTTTTTTAATCGCCGGCGACCAGCAATGTATTGAATCTCTAGGCCTAAATTTTCACCATTCATGCTTGTTGATAAGCAGCTCTAAATTGTTTAAAACCGCTTGCAGATCTTTTGTGTCGAATGAGGATTTCAATCATTCCTTTTAGAAAAAATTTAGTTAATTAAAACCCGGCGGTGGCGACTATGTCAGATAACTTTGGTTCAAAAAAAGAAATTACTGATAGCTCTGGAAATAAGCTTTCCTATTACTCTCTCGAGGCATTGGAGAAAGCGGGGCTGGGGCAAATGTCCAGGCTACCTTTCACTGTAAGAGTTTTGATTGAGTCTGTGCTTCGTAACCAAGATGGTTTTGCCTTCACCGAAGACCCATTAAAGGACTTGGCCAATTGGCAACCAGGCGGTGAAAGGAAAGAAATGCCTTACAAACCGGCTCGAGTGGTCTTGCAGGATTTTACTGGGGTTCCAGCTTTAGTTGACTTGGCGGCAATGAGAGACGCCATGAAGGAGCTTGGAGGCGACCCTTCAAAGATTAACCCTTTAGTTAGATGCGATTTGGTTATTGACCACTCAGTTCAGGTGGACCATTTCGGAAAGAAAGATGCTCTTGGTTTAAACGAAAAGATTGAATTTCGCAGAAACAAAGAGCGTTATGAATTTCTTAAATGGGGGCAACAAGCATTCAAAAATTTCAAAGTAGTACCTCCTTCAACTGGAATTGTGCATCAAGTTAACCTTGAGTACCTTTCAGGCGGTGTTTTTATAGATCGTGATAAAGGTTTTGTTTGCCCTGATAGTTGTGTGGGTACCGACTCCCATACAACTATGGTTAATGGTTTAGGTGTTTTAGCTTGGGGAGTTGGCGGAATTGAGGCAGAAGCGGTGATGCTTGATCAGCCGATCTACATGTTAGTTCCAGATGTTGTTGGTTTTAAACTTACCGGCAAACTAGCTGAAGGAACAACTGCCACCGACCTGGTTCTTCGAATTACCGAGATGTGTCGCGAAATTGGAGTGGTTGGAAAGTTTGTTGAGTTTTTTGGTGAAGGCCTTGAAACTCTTAGTGTTGCTGATAGAGCAACAATTGGAAACATGGCTCCAGAACAAGGCAGTACTGTAAGTTTCTTCCCCATTGATGATGCTGCTATTAAATACCTAAAATTAACAGGTCGTTCAGATGAGATGATCGATCTCACCGAGCGCTACTGTAAAGAGCAGGGTCTTTATAGAACAGCTGGGACTCCTGACCCTGAATTCACAGAGGTTGTTGAGCTTGATATCAGCACAGTTGAGCCAGCAATTGCCGGTCCTAAACGACCGCACGATAGAATTCCACTAAGCAAAGTAGGTCCTACTTACCAGAAAACTCTTACTGATCCGGTTGGTCCAAAGGGGATTGGCCTTGAAAAAGGACAACTGGAGAACAGTGCTGAAGTTAAGTTAAATGGAACTTCAGATGAACTTCGTCATGGGGCCGTGGTTATTGCTGCCATTACTTCTTGCACCAATACCAGTAACCCTTCTGTGATGATTGGGGCCGGATTGGTGGCAAAAAAGGCTCTGGAGAAAGGCTTAACAGTTCCTAAGTTTGTTAAAACTTCACTCGCTCCTGGTTCAACAGTAGTGACTGAGTATCTCAACAAAGCGAACCTGACAGAATCTTTTGATGCCCTAGGGTTCCATACGGTGGGTTATGGATGTACTACTTGTATTGGTAACTCCGGACCACTGCATGATGAAGTAGAGTCTGCAATTAAAGATAGCGATTTGGTTGTTTCGGCTGTTCTTTCTGGAAATAGAAACTTTGAAGGTCGAGTTCACCCATTAACCAGAACTAACTATCTTGCTTCTCCGCCTTTGGTCGTAGCCTATGCGCTAGCAGGGTCTACTGCTGTAGATATTACCAAGGACTCACTTGGAAAAGGTAAAGATGGCGAAGAAGTTTACTTAAAAGACATCTGGCCGACGGCTCAAGAGGTTCAAGATTTAGTAGATAGCTCCGTCAATGCCGAGATGTTTAAGTTAAAATACGGGGATGTTTTCAGCGGTTCAGCAGCTTGGAAGAATATTGATGCCGCTTCCACTGAACTTTATCCGTGGGATGAAAATTCAACCTATATTCAACTTCCACCATTCTTTTCTGGAATTAGAATGGAAGAAGAGTCTATTGAAGCAATCAAAGGTGCCAAATTAATCGGTCTCTTCGGTGACTCTGTCACTACTGACCATATTTCGCCGGCGGGTGCGATAGCGAAGGACTCGCCTGCGGCTGATTATTTGAGAGATCGGGAAGTAACTGAAGATGACTTCAATAGTTACGGATCAAGGAGAGGTAATGACCGAATAATGAAAAGGGGAACCTTTGCTAACGTTCGGATCAGAAACCTTCTTACTCCAGAAAAGGTAGGTAACCACACAGTCTATCACCCAGAGAATAAAGAAATGACTTTCTTTGAAGCGGCTGAAAAGTATGAAGCTAGCAAGATCCCTTTGATGGTTGTTGCTGGTAAAGAATATGGCTCAGGGTCTTCACGAGACTGGGCAGCTAAGGGCCCTTACCTGCTTGGTGTTCAGGCGGTTATTGCAGAAACTTACGAAAGAATTCATCGTAGCAACTTAATAGGAATGGGAATTTTGCCCCTCCAGTTTAAAGACGGTGAGTCGGCCAGTACTTATGGCCTAACAGGTAATGAGAGCTTTGATGTTCATATCGATAACGATTTAAAGCCTCAGCAGCCTGTAAAAGTTACAGTGACAGATGACTCAGGTTCCCAAAAGGACTTAGAAGTGATGTGTAGAATAGATACTCCGGTAGAAATTCAGTACTATCGGGATGGAGGAATTTTGCGCACTGTACTCAAAAATTTGGCTCGCGCCTAGTTTCTGAATCAAGTAGTATTGCTGTTTGTTAATAGTCGGATTTTTGTCGGCATCTTTTTTCGGGAAAGCTTTGCAGTTGCAACCTGGAGCTGGCGCTAAAAACAACAATCCTTGTTTATCCGTTAGATTAGGAGAATTTATTGTGAAGCTTAAAAGTATATCACTCTTACTAGCAGTCCCACTTTGGTTGGGATCATCTTCGGCTTTCGCTCAAGGTGAAGCTGCCGCTCAAATCGCTGATGCACCGGCTTGTGACTGCCCTGCACCCAAAAACCCAGAAGATTGGGGAACAAGTCTGGCTCTTGGTTTTACTCTAACTGAGGGTAACAGTAATACTCTTCTTCTGACTTCGGCGCTTACTGCATCGAGAGAAAAGGATGGTAATCTTTGGGACTTGAGACTTGCTGGTGCCTACGGTGAGAATGATGTCGACTCTACAGTGACTGATGCTGACGGTAATGAAACTACTACAACTGAAAGTCAACAATCTGTCGGTGAAATTGCTGCTCTTGCTAAATATGGAAGACTTCTTTCTGAGAGAGCTTACGTCGGAGCCCAAGCGGATTTCTTGCACGATGCTCTTCAAGACATTAAATATCGAGTAACATTAGGTGTGCCTTTTGGTTACTTCTTGATTAAAGATGACAACTTGAGACTCAACGTTGAAGCTGGTCCTTCTTACACCTTCAGTAAAATTGGGCAGGATGAGCTCAACTCAGCGGGTTGGTTTGTAAGTCAAAGACTAGAGTGGGACATTAGCGAAACAGCAAAGTTCTTTGAGCAAGTTACATATAACGGCTCTTTTGAAGGTGATGACCTAGAAGATGGCAGAAGTTTTTCTGCTAGCGACAACTACTACGTAGTAGCTGAAGCTGGTCTTGAAGCGGCTCTTTCTTCAAACATGAGCCTTGTTGTTTCTGTTAGAGATGACTACATCAACATTGTTGACCCAGAAAATGAGAGAAACGACCTTTCTGTGGTTACAGCAATTAAAGTTGCTCTCTAGAAAAGTTTTCTGAGATGGCTAGTAGTAAGACATCTCAAGCAAAACTTTTTGAAAGCCCGGTTGAGGAGGAATCCTCGCCGGGCTTTTTAGTTTCTGGGGCGGTAGAGTCTGGCTCAGCTCCCCTAGCTGAGCGAATGCGTCCACGAACCTTGGACGAAATAGTGGGTCAGGAATCTGTTGTTGGCCCCAACTCTCCCTTTGGAAAGATTTTAAGAAGTCCTGAGGCAGTGATTCCTTCAGTCGTCCTAGTAGGGCCTCCGGGAACTGGAAAGACAACGATAGCTCGAGTTATCTCAGAGCAAAGCAATTTCTCATTTGTAAGGCTCAGCGGTGTTCTTGACGGTGTTAAAGAGCTTAGAGCTGCTGTTGAAAAAGCCGAAAGTGAAATGCGGACTAAGGGCCGAAAGACTTTGGCTCTGGTTGATGAAATTCACCGCTTTAATAAGTCCCAACAGGACGCTTTTTTGCCTCATGTTGAAAGTGGTTTGCTAACTATTGTTGGTCAAACAACAGAGAACGTCAGTTTTAGGTTGAGAAATGCTCTACTGAGTCGATGTAGAGTTTTGACCTTAGAGCAAGTTCCACAGACTGCCATTGAAGAGATTTTACTGAGAGCTTTGTCAGATCAAGAGAGAGGTTTAGGAGAATGGGGGCTTGAGATTGAGCCTGCTGCCCTAGAGTTCATTGCGAAAATGTCGGGTGGAGATGCGAGAAAGGCCCTGACCACTTTAGAATGGGCTGCTGTAGTGACAAGATCTGACCAGCAGAATCTGATTACTAATGAAATAGCCTTGTCTGCTGCAGGGGATCAGCCTCAACGTTTTGACCAAGACGGTGACTATCATTACGATAATATCTCGGCATTTATAAAGAGCATGAGAGGTAGTGACCCGGATGCTTCTCTCTACTACATGGTTAAGGCCTTGGAGGCTGGTGAAGATCCTCATTTCTTAACTCGGAGAATGATTATTTTTGCCTCTGAAGATTGTGGTTGTGACCCCCGAGCTCTGCAAGTGGCCTTGAGTTGTGACCAAGCCGTTGAGAGAATCGGTCTGCCAGAGGGAAGAATTCCCATGGCTCAGTCAGCCGTTTATTTGGCCTGTGCTAGCAAATCTAATGCTTCCTACAAAGCCCTTAGGAAAGTAGAGCAAATAGTACGAGACAATC
>CALIEE010000140.1 GCA_938022485.1 uncultured bacterium
TGAGAGGCGGAGGCTAAACTGTGTATGTGTTTTTAACCGAGAGAGTTTAAAGCTCAGATGAGAATATTTCTGGCCTGGACCTTATTCATGACAGTGGCTGTGGTGTCTGTTGCCTTGATGGCAGGAAAGATGGCTACCCCAGCTGTCGCTACGGACATGAATGATTCTGCCGAGGCTAGTTCCTCGGAGGAAGCAAAGAAGCACTGGGGTAAGCCAGAGAAAAGAAAAAGAGCTGGACTCTGGAGAGATGGAAAAGCTGTTTTTTCTGACATCCAGCTTATCGATACCTTGGGACTTTTAAAATACGCGAGGGGTTACAAACCTGAACAGCCAATTAATTTCAGCCACGTCATTCACGTTCAAAAAAACAATATGGAATGCACCTACTGTCACAGTGGGGTTAACAAATCGCCATATGCGACTATTCCAGCGGTAGATACCTGCATGGGCTGTCACAAGCTAGTCAAAACTGAGTCTGAGGAGATCAAGAAACTTACTGAGTATTACGAGAAAGGTGAACCAGTTCCTTGGGAGCCTGTACACCACCTTCCAGAGCATGTTTACTTTACTCACGAGCGTCACATTAAGGCCGGAATTGGCTGTCAAAATTGTCATGGACAAGTTCAGGAAATGGAGAAGGTTGAGAAGGCCTCATCTTTAAAAATGGGCTTTTGCGTAAGTTGTCACCGAGAGAATGGTGCTTCAATTGATTGTGCAGTTTGTCATCAGTAGAGCGGCCAGTAGAGATTTTGATAAGAGTTATTTAAGAAGGTAGCTAAGACAGGTATCAAGTTTATGTCAGAGAAGAAGGGTTATAGTCGAAGGGACTTCCTTAAAGTAGTAGGAGCCACCTCGGGTCTGGCTGCCAGTGGTTGTGCTGGTGACATTCCAGAAAAAATCATTCCTTACGTGGTGCAACCGGATGAAGTAGTTCCCGGTGTAGCCGCTTGGTATTCCGGTACATGCGGTGGTTGTGACACTAAGTGCGGAGTTTTGGTTAGAACTCGTGAGGGTCGGGCAGTTAAAGTCGAAGGTAACCCGAAGCATCCAATTAACCAGGGAAAGCTTTGTGCTCTTGGACAGTCTACTCTTCAAACACTCTACGATCCCGACAGAGTTCGTGAGCCATTGGTTCGAGAAGCAGGTGGAGGTGCCTTTGCACCAGCAGACTGGAAAGCAGGAATAAAGCAAGTTGCAGACGCTATTAAGGGAGCTGCTGCTGGAAAAGATGTAGTTTTGTTGACGGGCCGTTTAAGTGGTTCGCAGGCTTCGATTGTTTCGGACTTTGCGGCAAAGTTTCCAGCCCTCAAGCATATTGAATACGATATTTCTGGGCAGGATAGTGTTGACCTCGCCGCTGAGGGTTCTTTTGGTGAAGGTTCAAGAGTAAGTTATGATTTTACTGGAGCTGAAACAGTGGTCAGTGTTGGAGCTGACTTTCTTGAGACTTGGCTCTCTCCGGTTGAGTTTTCTCGTCAGTGGAGTGAGAAAAGGTCTGACAGTCACCACCCTAGTAAATTCTTTCATGTTGAGCCGCGCTTATCCTTAACCGCAGCCAATGCTGACAAGTGGGTAATGAATGCCCCCGGCTCAGAGCTTAAGGTGCTAGTTGAGTTACTAAAAGCAGTTGGGAAAAAGAAAGGTGGCCTTGGTAATGCTGGCGCTTTGGTTTCTAAAGTTGAATCTCTAACTTCAGGTCTGGAGTCGGGAGTAGAGCAATCAGTTATCGATGAGATGGCTAAGTCGCTAGCTGGGTCTAAAACTTCAATTGTGGTTGCTGGTGGCCCTGCAGTAAGTGGAGATAACGCTGTCACTGCGGCCGTTCTTGCCAATGCAATTAACAGCATCTTGGGGAATGTTGGAAAAACAGTTTTAGTTTCTAAGGGTAGCACTCCAGTTAAGAGTTCTAGAGAAGCTGTGGCTGAGCTGATTGCAAATGCTGGAAAAGTTGCAGCATTGATCGTCTCTGGCGTTAACCCAGTTTATAGTGCCCCAAAGTCACTTGGAATTGAAAAGGCTCTAGGCAAGATTCCGTTTATTGCCACTTTGGCGGTTAACCTGGATGAGACCGCTGGTTACTCAAACGTTATATTGCCAGCTAGCACTTCTTTTGAATCATGGTCAGATGACAACAGCAGGCCCGGCCTTTACTCATTGAATCAACCGGCCATGCAGCCTCTTTATGAGACTCAAGGGCTGGGTGATACATTGGTTTCGATTGCAGCTGCGCTAGACCATCAGTTTGGGGAGGCCGAAAGTTACTTGGAGTATATTCAAGCTCAGTGGAAGGCTAGAACTGGAGAAATTGATTTTGATAATCGTTGGAATAAGTTTGTAGAGCTGGGTGGTGATTGGAACTCTGCTGTAGAAAAGGGTGCGGGAGCTTCTTTTTCTGGGCAAGGAGTTGGAGAACTGAAAGCTAATAAAGCTTCAGCTAGCGAGTCCTTAATGGCTTTTCCTACAATTGCTTCTATTGACGGTAGCTCTGCTAACAGACCTTGGTTGCAAGAGTTGCCCAACCCAATTACATCAGTTGTTTGGGGAAGCTGGGCTGAGATCCATAAGGACAAAGCCAAAGAGATGGGAGTTGAAGAGGGTGATCTCATTCAAGTCTCCTCAGAGCATGGAGCTATTGAGGTTCCTGCGTACCCAACAAAGAACATTCACCCTTCTTTAGTAGCGGTTCCAATTGGACAGGGCCACCGTTCTATGGGGCGCTATTCTAATGGAATTGGAGTGAACCCTCTTTCTGTTTTAGGAAGCGATGGTTCTCGAGTTGTTTCTATTGGCGGAGTTCGTAAGGGCTCAACTGGTGATGCCTTTGTTAAAACTCAAGAGTTCACTAATCAATTCGATCGGGGAATAATTCGAACTGTTGAAGCCGGTGATCATAAAGGTGGTCATCATGACGACCACCATGGGGATCATAAAGATCACCCGGAAGGTTGGACTCAACCTGATCAGCATCACAAAGGCGGTCATCACGATTTGTTAGCTTTAGGGCCGCAAGACGAGCCTAAGCAGATGTACCATCAGATGGAACATGTGAATTACCGCTGGGGAATGTCGATAGACTTGGCTAGTTGTACTGGTTGCTCAGCTTGTGTTGTGGCCTGTTACGCTGAGAATAACATTCCTGTAGTTGGAAAGGAGCTTTGTGAAGAAGCCAGAGAGATGTCTTGGCTTCGAATAGATCGTTACGAAGAGGAAGAGGGTGATAAGCCAATCACTGGTTTTCAGCCAATGATGTGTCAGCATTGTGGTAACGCACCTTGTGAGCCGGTCTGTCCAGTTTACGCGACATACCATAACGAAGAAGGCTTGAATGCGATGGTTTATAACCGTTGTGTTGGAACTCGTTATTGTTCAAACAACTGTAGTTATAAAGTTAGGCGTTTCAACTGGTTTCATTATTCGTGGCCAGAGCCTCTTGATATGCAGCTCAATCCTGATGTCACGGTTAGAACCGTAGGGGTTATGGAGAAATGTTCCTTCTGTGTGCAGAGAATTCGAGAGGGAACAAATAACGCTAAGAATGAAGGTCGGAAGGTTAAAGACGGCGAAATTCAAACCGCTTGTCAGTCTACCTGCCCTACTGGAGCTATAACTTTTGGAGACTTGAATGATGAAAGTAGTGAAGTCTACAAGAATTCTAAAAGTGATAGGGGCTACAAAGTTCTAGACTCTCAAATTAATACACAACCTGCTGTTACCTACATGGCCAAAGTTACACCAGAAGGAATGGGTTCTAAGAAGAAAGAACATCACGAGGATGGTAAGAGTGGGGGGCATCACTAGTTTAGTGGCGAGATTTCGATGATTAAGCTTTTTGAAGATCCAAATACTGATTATGAAAGAGTTGACCGAGATATCCTAAGGACTCTCGAGCCTCCTGGGGCGACCTGGATGATTCTGTTTGCCACGGCTCTTTGTGGTGTGGCCCTGCTGTTCTTTTCTTGGGGCACACAACTATACTACGGAATTGGCATGGCCGGGATTACCCATCCGATCATGTGGGGTGTTTATATTACTGACTTTGTATTCTGGGTTGGTATTGCTCACTCTGGAACTTTGATTTCTGCTGTTTTATTTCTGTTTAGAGCGAAATGGCGGGTTCCAATTTATCGAGTAGCTGAGGCAATGACGGTATTTGCTGTCGCTACTGCTGGGCTGTTTCCAATTATTCACCTTGGTCGGCCTTGGAACTTTTACTGGCTACTGCCTTATCCAAACCAGAGATATCTTTGGGTAAACTTTAGAAGTCCTCTTCTTTGGGACGTTTTTGCTGTTAGTACTTACCTGACTGTTTCGGTGCTCTTCTTTATTATTGGTTTGATTCCCGATATCGCCGCTGCAAGGGATAGAGCTAAGACTCCGTTCAGAAGAACGCTCTATACATTAGCCTCCCTTGGTTGGCAGGGAAGTGACAGGAACTGGCGTCACTATATGGCTGCTTATGGTTTCTTTGCTGCCCTTGCTACTCCGCTAGTGCTTTCGGTTCATTCGGTCGTATCGTGGGACTTTGCTATGGGTAACGTGCCTGGCTGGCACACCACCATTTTTCCTCCATACTTTGTGGCAGGAGCTATTTTCTCAGGTCTAGCGATGGTTCTTACCATTATTATTCCTTTGAGAAAGGCCTTTAGTCTGGAGAACTACCTGACCGAATGGCATTTTGAGAAAATAAGTCAGCTTATTCTTTTTACTTCTGGGATTTTGACCTACGCCTACGCCATCGAGTTTTTTGTAGCTTGGTATAGTAACAATACTTATGAGCGTTATCAGTTTTGGTTTAGACCGTTTGGAGAGTATGCACTAGCTTTCTGGTTGATGGTGTTTTGTAACTGTGTAGCTCCCGCTTCTCTTTGGTTTAAGTGGTGCAGAACTAATCTTGTATGGCTATTTGTCCTTTCTATTTTTATCAACATTGGAATGTGGTTCGAGCGTTTTAATATTATCATTCAGTCACTTTCTAGGGAGTTTCTGCCTTCCTCTTGGGGTGGGTATAATTTCTCTTGGGTTGAGGTCGGAATAACGATTGGCTCTTTTGGCTGGTTCTTTATGTTCTTCCTGGCTTTTATCAAGTTATTTCCTTCTTTTGCATTGACTGAAATCAAGGAAACTATTGAGCCACCAACTCGAGAGGGTCATGATCATTAAATTTAAAGGAGACGCGGCCTAAGGGCCTGCCACTGGAGACAAGATGGCTGACGAGAATATAGTTATTGGTTCTTTTGAGTTTGCAGATGATACTCAAAAAGCAATTGTGAAATTAAGAGAAGCTGGCTTTGATGAAGTCCAACTTTTCTCTCCTCTTCCTAACCATGATTTGGAAGATGAAATGTTTAGAGGAAAGAAGAGAAGCCCAGTGCGACGCTTCACCTTATTGGGTGCCCTCACAGGTTGTCTGGGAGCTTTTCTTTTTACTTCTTTTATGAGCGTTGACTACCCAATAAGGACCAGCGCCAAATCATTGATTTCGGTTCCAGCTTTTGTAGTCGTGGCTTTTGAGTGCACTATTCTGTTGGGAGCAATCTTTACTCTTGCCAGTATGGGTCATTTTTCTCGAGTTCCGAATATTTTTCAAAACCCTGCGCATCGGCCAGAGTTCAGCAACAATCGCTTCGGTTTGGCGGTGAAGGTGCCAAGAAGTAAGAACGAGGATGTGGAGGGAATTTTCAGCGACCTAGGAGCTGAGAAGACGGAGGTGCAATATGTCCGCTAGATTTAAAAACCCTGTGAAGGGAAGGAAAGGTAACTCTACTCTGCTTGCCATGGTGATTTTTATCTCCTTGGTAGTTTGTTTGCTTAGTAACAAGGCCAGCGCTCTGCCTTGGGACATTGATATGTATAAGCAAGAGTCCTACAAGGCGAATGAGATTGCTCGAGCCCCTGCAAAGGGAACAGTGCCTTTGGGTTTCACTCCTTTTAAAATGACTAATGATGAAGCTGGTGAGAAGTTAAAGAATCCACAAGTTTTTGGAACGAACTCTGTTTGGCGTGGTCAGAGACTTTATAATGCTAACTGCTGGGCTTGCCACGGTAAGACCGGAGTCGGGGACGGACCAGTCGGACTTGAGGGTTCGCTAGGTGTTCCAAACCTGCTTACAGATTTTTATAAGAATAGTCCCGAGGGGAAAGTGTTTGGCGTTATTTATAACGGTGGTTCCAACATGCCTCGCTATGGCTTTAAGTTTTCTCATGCCGAGATTTGGGACATCGTAAATTATCTAAAATTTCTTCAGGGAAAGGATGTTGGCGGAATGAAGCGTCCAACTCAGAAGGTCGCCAAAGAAAAAAGTAATAAGTAGCTTTTAAAGCAAGTCTTAGGGCAATTATCAGGACTAGTAAAAAATGTCGCATTCTCCATCTCCAGTAAGTTTAAAAGACGCAAAGGCGATTTGTGAGGCAGGGCCGCTAAAAGCTCCAATTTGGCTTAAGGCTCTTTTGTTTATCCTCATTCTGGTGGGCGCAGGCACTTTCTTTCTCAAGTATGGTGGGGATAAGAGGGCAGCCTTAGTTAGCTTGCAAGTTAACTTTATTTACTGGTTCCTACTTTCTGCTGCCGCGAGTTGCTTTGCTGCTGTATTTCAAATTTGTAACGCCCAGTGGTCAAGACCGCTTAGAAGAGTCTTTGAGTCAGCTCACGTTTTTCTTCTTTTCTCAGTTCTTCCAATGATAGCCCTTTACTTTAATGCTGGAGAGCTATTTCAATGGGTGCATGAGCCTGCAATTGGTAAAGAAGGTTGGCTTACCCCAAAATTTCTTTATTCTAGAGATTTAATTGCCATTCTTATTTTTGTTCTTTTGGCTAAGAAGCTTATCTCTTACTCCGTGAGCCGAGATATCGGGGCAATTAGAGGTGGTTTGGTCGACATTTCCTCAGACGCCAAAGAACGTTGGGCTAATAAGCGTTACGATCGATACGTTTCTGGTTTTGGTAGTAATACGAAGCAAGCCATTGCTGAGGTTACCGGCAATATGGGCCGGCTTTCACCAGTTCTGATTATTGTCTACAGCTTGGTGATGTCTCTTGTAGCTTTCGACCAGATAATGTCAGTTGACTATCATTGGTACTCTACTCTTTATGGCGTGCTTTATTTCATGGGTGGAGCCTACTTAACTTTTGCCTGGGTTGGCATTTCAGTTCCTTGGCTTAGAAAGTTTCATCCACTGTTTAAGGCAAAGATAGAGCGAAGAACTTTGCATGACGCTGGTAAGTTGCTTTTCGGTTTTGGGATTTTTTGGGCTTATATGTTTTGGAGTCATTACCTTCCAATGTGGTACGGGAACATTCCTGAAGAGACTGGCTGGGTGATTATCAGACTTAGACAAGAGCCTTGGCATACGCTGGCTTGGACTGTGTTTGGCCTTTGTTTTATTGTTCCATTTTTTCTGGGATTGAGCAGGGATGTAAAACAGGTTCCTTTTCTTCTTGCAGCAACGGGAACGATTGTGGCTGTTGGGCTTTGGCTTCAGCAGTACATACTGTTTGCTCCGACTCTTTATCCGGAGAATATTCCTCTAGACCTAATGGATATTGGAATATACGCGGGTTTTATGGGCGCCTTTCTTCTTTGTTGTTTTTCTTACCTAGAGAAGGTGCCACTTATGCCGTTTGGGGATCTTTACGCTGAGAAGTAGGAAAGATGAGCCTATGGCCAT
>CALIEE010000141.1 GCA_938022485.1 uncultured bacterium
TGTTGTTGAGACTTAAAAGCTGAAATCGCAACAGGCAACTCGCTTGGAGCAATGTGGTCAACAAGGTAAACGAATTTATAGCCAGCTAACTGAGCCCTGTAAGAAAGGTCTAAATCTTCAGTAATTGTATCGCCCTGCCAATTCCCAGCATCAAGTATGGCTTCCTTTCTCCAAATTCCAGCCGTTCCGTTAAAATTAAAAAAGCAATTCAGACGGTTACGGGCGGTGTGTTCAATTTGAAAATGACCGTCAAGCAGGGCTGCTTGCCCCCTAGTCAATAATGAAACAAAGCGGTTAAGATACCCCCATCTTACCTGTACCATTCCTATTTTCTTATCTGAAAAGAAATTAATGGTTTTGAAAAGAAAGTCAGGTTTTGGCACAAAGTCAGCGTCAAACACTGCTATAAATTCACCCATTGCGGTTTTCAAGCCGTGGGCCAAAGCACCAGCTTTGTAATGCTTGCGGTCTGTCCTGTTTATTAAAACGATGTTAAAGCCTTCGGCATTTAGCTCGTTAACCAACTTTCGAGAAATGTCCAAAGACCCGTCAGTGGAGTCATCAAGAACCTGCACCTCTAGCTTTTCTTTTGGATACTCAATCCTACAAACGCTTCTAATCAAGCGTTCCTTGACAGCCTTCTCGTTGTAAATAGGCAACTGTATAGTTACAGCTGGAAGCTCAGAGAAACTACCTGCCGCTTTAGGTGGGTGGGCTAGGCTTTTCTTATAAGCAAATGCCAACATTAATCTATGCAAGCCAAAGCTTGAAAGTATAGTAAGTAGAATGATGTAAAAGGCGAGCATTTAGGTGATGGTTAATGAGTTCTTACTAGCTAAAAAAGGCCGGAGATTAGTATAAAATTACTGTAAAATAAACCATCAATCTGCTCAAACTATGGAGCATAGGCCATCCTATAGGGTCCTTTAGCCCTAAATTCAGCAAGATCAGTCTCAGCACCTAACACTTACTCTACTAGTAGTGCCGATATCTTTATTGGTTACAAACCATATCAAAAATAATTGGTGACTAGCTAAGTCATAGAAAATTGAAATTTTCAGTTCTCAACTAGGCGAGCCGGAGGGGAAGGGTTAGGAACTTTCTTCTGACAAATTTCCTTCAATAGGTTTAGAGGCAACTCCGGCTAAAGTCAGGGGTTGCCCCAGTTCTTTTTGCTTGGTGCCAGCTCCTATGTGCCACCGTTAATTTTGCCCCGAACCCTGATCTCTGGGATTTTTTTGCCCGATAACTTTACTTATCAGTCGCTTTTCAGAACACCAGAAAACGACCCCCGCAGTCTACTTCGCCATGGACTTTATTGAAAACGCAGAAGAAGAAACGCTGCTTTCTGCTGAGCGAAAGCGGCTCCTCTCCCTTACTAGAGAAATGATTGAGCTAAGTGTTAAGGAGAATCAAGTGGACGGAGAGCTTAAGCTTGATGCTAGTGAAATCTACGGCCTTTCGGTTCTTCGAACTACCAAAGTAGCAGGACTTTCAATCCCTGTAGAGACTCAGGCTATTTAGAAAAGAATCAGGGTCTCTAATCACTACTTAGCTTGCTAGACTTAGCAAAAGAGCTTTCCTGACCTCTTGCTAAGCCTCATAAAACACTAGGATATACAGTGCTCAATCTGTTTGGCTTAGTAGCTGGTAAAATACCAAATTTTCACTATAATTCCCCTTTCTCTCCAGTTGTTCTTTTACACTTAAAATAAGATTCCTTTTTCCACCTATCCCGAGACTGGCTTCGTCTTTGGACTGGTGGTGCTTTAAAAGGTTTTTCAGTCGAACTCGGAAGCCCAAGAGTTTCCTAGTTCGACTGCACCCGGCCGTCGGCAAATTCAACCAACGGAGAAATCTAATGTTGCCATTAGTAATCATGACCAACTTAAATCCGCCAAATGCAACTGCACTAATGGGCTTTCTTGGAGTACTGCAAGAAGCCGCTACAGAGGCCAAGCTTTCAAAAAGGACTCCTCTACATGTCGAGTTTTTAGACCGCGACTGGCAAAGCTCACTACATGACCGCTTAGCTTGCTTTAACTTAATAGATCAGCTTGCTACTAACAGCTCCTATGCGAATCTTCGACTTGGTATTGGTACAATTCGAAATCCCGCACAGCTCACAGAGTTTGCTAAATTTCAAAGTGTAAAGTTCATGGTCTTTCCGATGACTCCAGCGGCAGTACCTCCTGATTCATTGCTAGACGCAATAGATAAGCTTCCTGATGAGCCAGAAATGACACCAAAGATGATTTTTGGTGGAGCCGATGCTTCTCAAATCAGATCTGCCTCGTTTCTGACTGATGTAGTGAAGCTCTACCCTGCTCGAAATGCTAAAAACGTTAAAGAGCACGTACTGGCTCTTGACCCTGAGCGGCCTGTTACTGTGATTCCTACTGGTGGCGTCACTGTAGCAACTGCAAAGGATTTCTTTGACCTTAGCTTCGGAAATGTAAAAGTCGGCGCTGGACTTGGCTCTGAGTTTGCCGCTGATATTGCAAACAACGATTTTGCCAAGCACAAACCGGCAGTTGTTGAGCTAATCTATGCCGCCATGGCAACTCTGAAAAGCTAAACTCACCCCAACTGGACGAAGTAATGGGGTGCAATGTTTTTAAAAGCACCCCTAGCCCATTTTATTAGGCTCCTCACTTCTGGTATGATGCCTCCTGGAAAGCAAATACTCGAGTAGAACGTTTTACAATTTGCGAGCTGGTGTCGCGTCCTGCCCCAGCCGCTCGCAAATATCTTTTTGCCCCATTTCCGACAAAAGGAACTATATTATGGATTTGCTTGCTGCTCTTGCCGTAGTGGTTCTTGTTGTTTGTTTTGCAGGAATCATATTTCAATACACCTGGCCTTTCTTACTTTTGGCTGCGGTGCTCTACGTTGTTTGGACCTATGGATTCATCCTCCCTTTGTGGGCCTATATTATTGCTGCAGTTGTTCTCTACACAGCGATAATCTCCCTGGAAGGCTGGCCTCACTACGAAAATCAATCCAACTCTTCTGTCGAAGATGACGATGACGAGGATGACGAGGAAACACCTTCTCCATTCGAAAACCTTGAGGAAAATATGGATTAAGGATGAGGTTTTTCAAAATTAGGAAAGCTAACTAACAATTTGTTAGTTAGCGCGAGTATTGCTTTCCAATTTTACTGAGATCTGCACTCTGCCTGAGCGAACTTTAATTCTAATTCTAGACACAATAATCTGAACCCCCTAGCACCCCTTCCCGCTAAACTAAACACCCTCTTGATAGGGGCATGTTTGTCCTTGCTACTTAACCTAAGCTCTAGATTTTATGTCTCATCGCCCAAATATAATTATTCAGGCTTAGCTTTAATCAGTCTAAATTGACCGCATCACCGCACAAAGTCGATCAATGCCCTCCAGGGTGTCGGGGCAATACTTTGATAAAAACTGATCACTGACAGCATCAACCAGTGAATTAAGGGAATTCAAATGACCCTCGAGGGCTGCTAGTGCCTCTGCCCCATCAAAGTTAACATAGGACAGTCTGACAAGTAACTCCTCTGGGCAACAACCAAAGACCGTTCCGGGAAGTAAAGCAATGCCATGCGCTTTAAGCAGGTAGTCACAAAGCTCAGGAGAAGTGTTAATTTCTTTACTCGCAAGCTGTTCCCTAAAATTTTCAAAATTTAGAAAGAGGTAAAAACCTCCATCCGCTGGTGCACACTCTATTCCAGCTTCAACTAAATCAGCCTGAACTCTTTTAGCAAGCGGCGCCAAAATTGAACGAGCCATTTCTAAATACTTTTGATTCTTATCTGGCTCTTCGAAAAGGCTGATAGCAGCAACTTGCACTGGGGTGGATGTAGTAGACAAGCACTCACTCTGAACCGCAGTTAGCTTCTTGGAAAACCACCCTAGCTCTTTATGGACCAAACAATATCCTAATCTCCATCCCCCTGCCCCAGCCCACTTGCTGATTCCTGAAGTAAGAATAGTTCCCTCGGGATATATATCCAATAGTGAAGAGTGCTTCCCTGAGAACGTTAACTCGGAATAAATCTCGTCGGCAATAACCAAGGCCTTGTGCTTCTTAAGCACCTTAGCGATGCCTTCGAGCTCCTCTTTTGAATAAGTTTTACCAATTGGATTCCCTGGGTAGTTTAGAATCAGTAGGGCTTTTTCATTGAAACTCGAAATCGTTTTATCAAGCTCCTCTGGTAACAACTTCCAATCCGAACTAGCTTCAGTATTAGCCCAGTATACTGTCTTCCCAATTGCTTCAGCCTGAGGCTGATAAGAGACCCATGAACCTTTAGGAAGAACAAGTTCGTAATCTTTAAGAACAAACTGCGTGAAAAACAAAAGTGGTTTTGATCCGCAAGAAACAACTATGTTCTCCGGCTGCACTGTGTTTTCAAGAATAGACCGATGATGCTTGCTTATTAATTGCCTAAGCTCTAGAAGCCCCTGAGGATCTGTATAATCCTTTCTAGTCGCATTCTGCTTGAGTGCTTCAACTGCATGAGCTGGCACAGGAAATGGAGACTGACCAAACCCAAACCTGTAGACCTTTTTCCCAGAGGCTTCTAGAGCCTTTGAAAGTTCATTAATCTGAAAAGTGGCAGAGTTATTATCCTCTGAAAGTTCGCGGCTGTTCATCTTTTGCCTAAAGACTTCAAGCAGGTTGATGAGCATCGCTACCCACCAACCTGTTTTTCAAGTTCTAGTTTGAAGATGGAAAAGTAGCCCCTTCAGGGATGCTAAAGTCCACCTCCCCTCTTGCCAAGAACTGAGTGTCACGAATCTCGGTAGACCTCAGCTTCTCCTGAATAACACCGTCTTGCATGGTATAAGTCGAATGACTACCCGCAAGCTTCAGGCCATTAACATCACTAAGGTCATCCAGGGTGATGAATTTTTCAACAATTTCACCAGTTTTATTTACCAAAGGACTTGTAACAGTATAGTAGGCACCTCTAGTCAACTCAGTGTTTGGGTCAATAAGCAGAACATAGTAGTCATCTGGTGAATCACCCACGCCCTGATCGTAGCTAACCTTAACCTGAATATACTCCTGACCCTGAAAAGCCTTGGTTGCTGAAAGGATCTCAAAGTTGGCATTATCGTCATCAAATACAAACGGAATGCCGAGGAAATAGATCGGGGTCAAAGTCCAGAACCTAGCTGGTGGAACGAAATTCGAGGCAGAAGGGCTGGCCCAATACTGCCCCGCACGGTGACCAAAACGTTGATCCGTTCCTGGAACGCTATGAACTGCGTCCATACTTACCGGGTCAACAATTTGAACAGTATCCACCACCTTACCAAGGTCACTCATGTTATAAATCCAGCGAAACTTCAACGCTCCACTTTTTCTCCAAGCATCTATACCCCCATGGGCATTAATTGAAGCTTTAACCAGGGCTCTCCCGTTCAAAGTCTCTTCAGAGACATTTTTTTTAGTCGAGGAACACGAAACGAGGAAACAAAGAGTTAAAACAAAACAAATAATATTTTTCATAGTTTAAGCTACCTGGATTTACATTTATGAATTCAATCAATGGATTAACTAAAAAAGCCTAGTTTACTCAAGCCTTTGATTGCTTTTCTTCTGCCTACATTAGTTAATCAGAGCCGACCAT
>CALIEE010000142.1 GCA_938022485.1 uncultured bacterium
TTACAACCGCACTAAACCTAAACAATTACAACGAAGATGCCCTAGTAGGCATAATTCATGTTCTAAGTAGAAAAGATAAACCTGACCAGGCGAACAAGTTTAAACAAAAGCTCGCCCAAATCAGAGGAGATTAGAAAAACAACCCGCCTATCGGCCACAGTTGTTTAAAGTATGACTTTCTACTTCAGGCCCTTTGGAGCCAAAACAAGAATCATTCTGTTTCCAACCAAGGGAGTCTGGTCTTCCACAACAGCTATTTCGTCAAGCGCAGCTTTGACTATTTCGAAAGTTTCAAGCCCTAGATCTTTATAAACAGCTTCCCTTCCTCTAAATCTCATCTGAAAGCGCACGCGGTCTCCGTTTTCCAGGAACCTAGTGGCCTTACGAATCTTGGTCTCAAGGTCATGCTCTTCAGTTGAATAACGAATGCGAATTTCTTTTACAGTATTGGTGGCAGTCCGCCTACGGGCCTCCGAAGCTTTTTTCTGCTCTTTGTATTTTAGCTTTCCATAATCCAACAACCTGCAAACAGGGGGATTACTATCAGGCGCAACTGCAACAAGATCGACTCCTGCCTCCTCCGCTCTAGCCAGAGCGTCAGCAGTGGAAATAACTCCTATCTGCTCACCATCAACTCCAATCACTCTTACCTCTGCTGATCTTATCTGCTCGTTAATTAGATACTTATCAGCCTTAGTCTTGGGCCGCTCCAGCGGCTTTCTTCCTCGCATACTTAGGTAATTGGATTCCTCTCTAGAAAATTTAAACTCGCCAATAAAACACATCCCACCTTATTCAGATTCTACGCAACAGATAAAGATGCAAAGGAAAGGAAGGAAGTGTAATTTTACTCTGGACTTACACCAACTAGTGGTGGATGCCAAACCTAAGAGGGCGAATCTGCGGCACCAAACATAAAAAACCGAAGCTTCAGCCACCTATTAAGGCTAGACCCTAGTTCTAAACCGCAAACTTTTCCTTAACCTGCCCGGAGATAGGGCGCCCTTCTTTGCTCAAGCCAGGTAAATTTGCAGAGTGGATGGATTCCAACTTTCACTGTCATTTCCGATAGTTAATTCGGAGAACTCTTGCAATTCCTTCAGGGATTTGAGGTTTAAATCTATTCATGATAAATCCACTGCGGCTTTAAAAGCCTAGGCATTTTATTGTTTTATTGTCATGTGCTACTTAAGCGCCCGATTTAGAAATACCCTTAACCGCAACCGGAGTTCGTTGAATGGCTATCCCCGCAGAATCTCTAACAAGTCTCGATAATCAAGGTATCAAAGAGACAGGCAAACTTCATATTAACCTATCGACCGAAGAGCTAATTGCAGCTGCTCTTGAGCGTAAAGAAGGAGAGCTAGCCAGCACCGGCGCTTTCTGTGCAACCACTGGAGAGCATACTGGAAGATCCCCTAAAGATAAGTTCGTGGTCAAAGACTCTCAAAGTGAAGCTCACGTTGAATGGGGCCCTGTTAACCAGGAAATGTCACCTGAAAGTTTTGAGAAGTTGAAAAACGATCAAGCAGACTACCTCAAGGGCAAGGAACTTTTTGTTAGAGATGCCTTTGGCGGTGCTGATAAAGATCTTCGCATTGGTGTTAGAGTTATTAACGAAGAGGCTTGGGCCAATTTATTCTGCAAAAATTTGTTTATTCGACCTGAAGAAGCAGAACTGAAGGGATTTGAGCCTGACTGGACTATTGTTCATACGCCGTTTTTCGACGCAGAACCTGCCAAACATGGTACTAACACGAAAACTTTCATCGCTGTAAGTTTCACTGAGAAACTGGTTCTAATTGGTGGGACTCGTTACGCGGGAGAGATGAAAAAGTCTATCTTTTCAGTTCTCAACTACCTTTACCCACTACAGGGTGTTTTGAGTATGCACTGTTCAGCTAATATCGCACCTGAGGGAGCCCAAAAAGGAGCCCTGTTTTTCGGGCTTTCCGGGACAGGGAAAACCACTCTAAGTGCTAGCGGAAACCGCAAGCTTATTGGGGACGATGAGCACGGCTGGGGTGAAAAAGGTATCTTTAACTTTGAAGGTGGCTGCTACGCTAAATGTATCGACTTAACAGAAGAAAAAGAACCACAAATCTGGAAAGCGATTAGAAACGGAGCCATTCTCGAGAATGTTGTTCTAGAAGGAGATGCTAAAGTTGCCAACTACGAGAATACAACTTTAACAGAAAACACCAGAGTTGCTTACCCTCTAGAACATATTGATGGTGCCGTACTAAAAGGGACTGCTGAGCATCCAGAAAATATTGTCTTCCTTACCTGCGATGCATTCGGTGTAATGCCTCCAATCTCTAAGTTAAGCCCTGAGCAAGCGATGTACCACTTCTTAAGTGGGTATACTGCAAAAGTTGCTGGAACTGAGGCTGGTATGGGTAGTTCACCTCAAGCTACTTTCAGTACTTGTTTTGGTGCACCTTTCTTACCATTGAGACCAAAAGTCTATGCCGACTTACTCGGTGAGAAAATGACCCAGCACAAAGTCAACTGTTGGTTGGTTAATACTGGTTGGGTCGGTGGGGCCTATGGAACTGGTAATAGAATCAAACTTTCTTATACAAGAAGAATGGTCAATGCTGCTATAACTAGCGAATTAGAAAAAACCAATTTCGTTGAAGACAGTATTTTTGGCCTAGCGATTCCGGAGAAAATCGAAGGAATACCTGAGGAAGTACTTCACCCTGAAGAATTCTGGGCCGACAAGGATGCCTATAAAGAGTCTGCTAAAAAGTTGGCTGGCTTATTTAGAGATAATTTTAAGACTTTCGCAGCCGACAGTCCTGAACTAGAAGCTGCTGGGCCAAAAGCCTAGCCTAAAGTTTACAAAGTTCAACCGGAAAGGAACGCAATGGGCAACAGCGAAACTCGTCAACCGCTCAAGGAACGTATTAGGCTTTCCGAGAGTAGAAGACGCGAGACTCTAGAAATACTTTCCAAGGGTAAGTCCAGCCAGGAGATTTCGGCGACGGATTTTGCCGAACAACTTTTTCAGAGAGCTCCAGATAAGTTTTTGCTAGGCCAGTCCGCAACCAGCTTAGCTGAAACTTCGAGAGAAACCCTAGATTTTTACCTTGAGTATCTAAAGGGTAAAGAGCCCACTCTTGTAAAGGTATTCAACCCTGAAAGCCAAGAACGCGAAGGGGTGACTATTCTCTTATCCGCTATCAGCGATAGACCTTTTGTAGTGGACACTGTGGCTGAATACCTAGGGGTCATGGGTATTAACACCTCGGTCTTTCTTCACCCAATCTTCAAATCGAAAGACGGCAATCTTACTAGTGTCATTTATGTCGAGCTAGAAAAGATTGAAGACAAAAAGCAACATAAAGAAATAGAAGCAAAGTTAAACACAATTCTTGAAGACTTAATCGTTGCTACCGAAGATTTCAGAGAGATTAGAGCCAAGGCCGAGGAGCTATCATCTCAAATGGCTGCAACCAAAGGCGAAGACTCAGAGGAGCTATCTAAGTTACTTCGCTGGGTAGCAGAAGGCGGATTTGTTTTTCTAGGATACCAAAGTAGTAAGAGCCCCAAAAACAAAGCTAAAATCAAAGCCGCTGAAACTCTTGGTCTATTTCGCTCTTCAAACCCTGAAATTAAAAACACCCTGCGGGACTACTCTTTTGCTGCCCACACCGTACTTAAC
>CALIEE010000143.1 GCA_938022485.1 uncultured bacterium
GATTTAATCTCTATGCTATCCCCCCCTAAAAAAACTGGTATTAATAATTTTACTACAATGGTGTAGGAGTTAGGTGGCTTTATTCAAAGCCAAATAGGACCATCACCAATATTTTCCACAAGCTACCTAGCAAACAGCCAAAAAGCAAATTCTAATCAAACTAGTGCCTTAATCTTAACTGGAGTAGACCACAGCCCTCTGCTACCTTGCTGGCTGGATTGACCTGAAGAATCTAAGCCATTTATGTCCCTAGAAGATGTCTAGACTACTAAAAACACTCCTTGTTCTATCTGTTTTTTCTAGCCTGAGCTCACCAGCCAAGACTAGATATTCCCAAACTAAGCTACTAAAAATCTTGCGAAAACACCCCCTTAGACTTCTACCCGCACTACAGCCCAGCCTGGTCAATGTTCGTGTCTTAAGAAGCTTTCACTGGAGGCTCCAAATTGTTTGATCCTGAAGAAGCCAAAGAGCTTTTACTGAAAATCGCTAATTGGAAGATGCCTTTTGGCAGGTTTGCTGGAATGAACTTAGTAGATCTACCAGAGGAGTATCTTTTTTGGTTTCAGAAAGAAGGGTTTCCTGAGGGTGAACTTGGAGAGCTAATGAAACTCACTTTGGAACTTAAAATCGAAGGTTCTGACCTTCTAATAAAACCCTTAAAAAACACCAATGAAAAAAATTAAAAGAGAAATTCTTACTCGAGCCTTTCCAGCTCTACTGGTGGTCTTTCCGGCGGTAGGCGAGTTGCTGGGATCTCAAGAAATCTTAACTGCTAGAGGCTGGCTGGGGGTTGAAAGTGATACGGCTTTAATACTCGCCCTTGGACAGATTCTTGGTGGGAGCATGTTGTTTTTTAGAAAAATGGCTGCTGCTGGGGCTGTATTTTGCGCGGTGACTTTGAGCGGAGCCTTTCCCGTTCATTTTTTCGACTTGGGCTTCGAAGGAGAAATGGGATTCCTCTTTGGATTGTCTTTTGTAGGTTTTTTAATCTCCTCCTGGATTGCCTTCAGTCTCAGAAAAGAACTTCCAATTGCTGGAAGGTTTTTTTAGCTTACCTTTAGCAGAGAAAACATGTCAGATACCATTCTACTTCTTTTCAATCCTATAGCTGGCAAGGGGCGCAGCGAAGCTACCATCAAAGATTTAGAAAAGTCCTTGATAGAAAGAGGCTATGCCACTCTCTCTTCTGGAGTCTTGGACTATATCCAAGATCTTCATAAAACTCAGCCACTGACTAACTTTCAGGCTGCTGTAATAGCCGGAGGAGATGGTACAATAAGGAGTCTCCTTTCCCTGATTACAAACCCAACAATCCCAATCTACAATATTCCGATGGGCAACGAATCTCTCTTCGCCAGAGAGTTTTGTATGAAAAACAACCTAAATCAAATCACCTCCCTACTTGAAGTAAAGTCTTATAAAACCTGCTTTATTCCAGAAGCAAACCAAATGCCTTTCTTTAGTATGGTTTCCGTTGGTTTCGACTCAGAAGTTGTAAGCTCGATAGCAAAAAATAGAACTGGAACGATTGGACACAGAGGCTACGTCCTTCCAATATTAAAAACTGCCGTCAGCCATAAAGCCCCGATTATCGATCTAACTGTGGATGGCGAAAAAGTAATTTCGTCAGAACCTGGCTTCGTCATTGTTGCCAACTGCAAACAATACGCCCTCTCTATGCCTTTTATCCCGGAAGCCGATTGCGAAAGAAAAGAGTTAGTAGCCCGCTTCTTTCCCTATAATGGCCTGCGTGAATACCTGCTTTTCAATATAAGAACTCTGACTGGACAAAAAGGCCTGCCTGGCAGCAAGTTTTTTAGGGGAGAAAAATTTCTCATAGAAACGGAAAGTCCTTTCCCGGCTCAAGTTGATGGAGACTACCTCGGTAACACTCCGGTTGAATTAAAAACTACTGGTAACACCATCAAAGTATTGGCGACCTGATGGTAAAATTAAAAAGGCCCGGAATCGTCCGAGCCCTTTAATCTGGAATTTAAAAAAAGCTTTTGCTTAAAAGAACTCGTCGGCAAAATCTCTTGCGTTTGCTACTCGACTAACTGGAACTCCAAGAATATATAGAGCCTCTACAGTGTCCGAGAAATCAAGTTTAGGATCTCCAGCTGCATTACCAAAAGGGTTAAGGTAATTAAAAGCTGCATTCCAGGCACCTCCAAATTTGCTAGATCTTGCCCTGGCAACGAAGTTGTCATCTCGACCATTTAGGTCCGCAGAAGCATTGCCGCCAACATTTCCATTTGCAATATATCTGAAATCCACTACTCCGGTATTTCCAACAGTTACAATATCCTGACGACCAGCCTGAGGGTTAGGTCTTTTACTGGCTGTTCCAGCGAGATACTGAAGATCTGACAGAGTAGTATGAGCTAAGTTCCAGTTACTATGTTGGACATTTATAATGCGAGCTCTGGTATTTAAAGAAGGCATTCTTTGCCTAATGAGCCTAACCACATCCGCAGTAAAATCATGTTGACCACCATCGGCAACCCAGACTCTTCCTCCGCGATCCAAAGTTTCTTTCCAAATTTGGTAAGCATTCTCAACAGCATCATTCCAATCCGAATCGCTTCCCGGGTTGCCTTCATTATTATCATTACCAACGGCATTGATAAAATTATTGCCCCAAGCTGCTCTAGCTACCGCAAGTGAATTACTATTATAAGTTCTCCAGTTAGTGCCATAGGCTCCATGAACCATTACAGCATTAACACCAAAATGATCAGCAAGCACTCTACCAGCTACTACTGCATGTCCGTCATCCTTATCAGGAGCATGGTCATACTGAAGAGCAAGCAAGTCGGTGGCTTTGTTAAACCCACCAGAAACCGGAGCACCTCCTCCTGAGTTGCTAGCAGTAGCGTTCGAGTTACCCGTTGCAGCAGGTGCGCTATTGCCTCCACCGGAACTAGCTGTAGTAGTTGTCGCACTGGCCGATGTGTTTCGGGCTACAGTTTCTGGAACAGAGGAATGATAAAGCACAATTCTATCAACCGACCATCCCTTAGACCTTCCAGAAAGAACAAAAGTATAACTTCTTCCCGCTATAAGATTATACCTAGCGGCAAACTTTGGTCCTCCAATTTCAAGTGGAGCGGCTCCTGTCCAAGAAAAAGAAGTTCCTCCTCCAAAAAATTTATGATCTGTTCTTAGGTCATTGGTTGAAGGATTAGAAACTGGCGAAGTAAAGTCTCCCTCCATTCTGATAAAACCATCATTAGCATGGTCAGATGGGATATTAGGGCCAGTGTGTCTACGAACTAACATAGTTAGCGTATAAGTACCTGTTCTATTCGGGACAAAGTTGTATCGCAGAGGACTACCTGGTGGAAAGCCTGCTCCAACATAGGCATTGCCATCAAACATTATGTGTCCACCGCTGAAAATCCAATCTCCTCTTGAAGAAGAGGTAGATTCAGCTTCTAAAACCACCACTCCATCTCCACTTCCTTGGCTGACAGATGTGCTATTTCCGCTGCTGTTATTTACAGGAGCGGGGTTAGAAACTGGGGCAGTGAAAGTTGGCGTGCTGCTAAAAGAGCCGCCTGAGCTCCCTATATTAGATGTAGAACAAGTCCAACCTGAGCCAGAAGGATCGCAGTCGTGCCCTTGACTCTTATCGTATCTGCCACACTGTGCATTGAAAGCATTAATAGCCACTAAAAGATTACTGCCAGTTACCGAACATGCTCCTCCACTAGATGGTTGGCTCGTAGGTGCACTAGCAGGCGCAGGATTAAAGTTATTACCACCACTTGGCGCTGGCACTGAAGAACCAATATTGCTGGTAGAACATGTCCAACCAGACCCTGAGGGATCGCAGTCATGCCCTTGACTCTTATCGTATCTGCCACACTGTGCCTCGAATCTGGATTTAGCGACGTCCAAATTACTACCTGAGGCAGTACATTGGGCAAAACTCTGTTGAGGAATAAGTAAAACAAATACTCCTAATCCAATTATTTTTCCAATCTTACTCATGGGATATCCTAAATAACTATAATTTATTAAACATTTATCACTTCTATCTTGTTATGGGCCGCAACAAGTAAATAGTGATTAAAATTTGGGGTTTAATAAGACTGTTTTAGGTGAGATCGGTGATACCTTATAGCCGAGCTCCAAAAGGTATTCAGATTAAATAGAGTAACCACTCCAAAACACTGCAACTAAGAGTTAGAATGGCCTAGAAGAGAGCTTTTCCAAAGGAAAAAAAACGATCGTTCTATTAAGCAGTTAACAATCCTAAATAAGGACAGTTGCGAGCAATCCCAAAACACCAAGTTTTATTGATAAAGCTAACAAGGATGAGATTTTTAGCATGGTATAAACTCCTATAAATGCTGACACTCATACTTTAAGTCGGCTGAAGTAAGAAAAACCTTTAAAAAAGACGCTTCTCAATCTATTTTCATAGACAACAAACTATAATTATTCATAAAATCTTAGATGATTTCAGACTTTAAAACTCACTCGGAGTAAGCTGGTGTTAAGATATATCTACTACATTTGCCTAGTAGGGGCCGTTTGCCAGACCCTTTGGTACTTGCCAGAACTTCCTAGTGTGATCTCATCTAGTTTCAACAGCGATGGCAATGCAACTGGATGGACTTCTAAGACTACTTACTTAGCACTTTACGGTTTAATTCTTGCCGTAAGCCATTCAATCTTTATCTTCCTTCCCGATATGTTCAAAAACGACAATGGTATATTTTACTTCGTGCCGAATGGAAGTTCCTGGCAAGCTAAGGGGAAAAAAGCCGAAACTTCTCGCTATATAATTCAGAGCTTCACTCTATTTGGAATAGCCACACTCATTTATCTTGCGGCATACATACACATAATATTTGCAGCAAATAAGCTAGAGGAACCGGCAATAACTGGAGCCGGAACTTTTCCTTTCACTATTGGCTATATTGTATTCGCCATAATCTGGTTCTTCGCCTTCTTTAACAGATTCGGCTCAGGACGATTGAGCGAAGCTAACGAATAGTTATTCTAGTAATTTATTTCAAAATTGAACAAATTTGTCAGACTGATTTGCAAATCTGAACACCTGCTTGCTATAATAAAGAGTAAGAAACGGTAAGCATCATACGCTTGCTGTCGGTTTTAGATCCTGAACAGGACAAGGTGCTCCACGAAGAAATGCTAAACATTTAATTCCGGAGTAACTAGTTTTTTGGTTTAAGTCGTTGAAGTTTTAGCTGGTTTTTAATTTTCCTAATGTCAAAAATAGTACTCAAATCGAACCTTTTGGTTCGCGATATCCCTTTGCGCGAAGAATGTGGAGCAACTATAGTCGAGTTTGCATTGGCTATTCTTGCCTTCATGATGCTACTTGGTCTCATTGTAGATGGCGGTATAGCAATCTGGAGATATTCAGCTCTCACAGAAACCATTAATCTAGTCACGGTAGATCGTTCCATTCACCTAACCCAACCTTGGGGCCTTGCAGGACCAAATGAATTCAATGTCACTGACTGTATATCTCCAGGTGGGTGCAGTACCGGCACACTAGAGAATTGTGCAAAAGAGTTAGTACTGGCGAGACTTCAATCATTTACCAAAGTGAATGATGCCAATATGATAGTACGCATAAACGACTTCCCAACTAACATTAGAGATCGACTCGTAATTCCACTTTCTATCACAGCCACTTGGGATGCTGATTGCTATTTTTGTGGCCTGATTGGAATGAGCTCCTTCCAAATTTCAGCAACTGGCGAAACAATTGTCGAAGCAGCCCCTTCCACCGTGGAAGCTCGCTGTAGCGATGTGAACCTAACTTAAAAGGAGTAGTATGAATATACCGGGGGTAAAATCAAACTTTTTCCAAATAGACTCCTCTTTGAGAACTGGTGAAGATGGGGTTAGTTTTATAGAATTGGCTATTTCGCTCCCACTAATAGTTGTTTTTGTGGCAGGAGTCATAGATTTTGGGATTGGAATGAGGTCATTGAGTTCAATTTCATCAGCATCTCGAGCTGGAGCTAGATTTGCAGCCAAACATTCTTCACCTAGTCCCAATAATCCAATTCCTTTTTGCGGAGGAGAGATTAATAACTACTCCTGCTCCGGAAATCTTATCCAGGTAGGGTCAAGTTCATCTATCACCCATGCTGCTAGAGATGCTGCTTGTAACTACCTTAAAAATGACGGCCTAAGTGATGGGTTTCTCGTAGATGTTTCTATAGAAAGTAGCGGAGTTAACTTGGAACAAAGTATTAGCTCGCCTGACCCTCGATCAATCAGAGTAACAGTGAAAAAAGACTTGGGAGGCGATCCAGATTCAAAATTTTGCCTAGTGTGCGCAGAAAAATTTCTTCCAGGCATGAAAGCAAAAAACATAAAAAGTAAAGCCGACTATATTCTAGATGGCGGTTGTATATCTTAAGAAAGTTTTATCATCCGACAACAAGTAGTAAAACTATGAATCCTGACTCTAAATATTTTAGTAAAAATATCCGCGCTTCCGAAAGTGGTGCTTTGATAGTCTTTTTGGCTGTATCTCTTGTCGCCCTTGTCGCTATGGCGGCACTGGCAGTTGATCAAGGTAAAGGTTTCATGAATCACCGCGAGGCAGAAAACCTAGCTGACCAGATAGCAATCGCCGCAGTCAAAGGGCTGGATGGAACAAAGCCGGGATGGAGAAATTCCATAGCTCTCGCAGAAGACATAATAGCGAAATCAGAGATCCATACTATCGACATGGATGCAGTAGAAGCAGCTGCTAGTGCTAATATAAGTAACATCGACACACCTGACTTGAATATACAAATCCAATGGGGATTTTTTGGACACACGGCAGGCTACGATCAAGAGGGCGTATTTACCCCTTTTAGCAATATCAACCAAATTGACGAAGACACATTTAGACTACCAGCTTACTTTCTAGCCAACGCCGTAAAAGTACAGGTAACAGTGAAAAATGTAGACCTACCTTTTCAGAGCGCTCTAAACAGCATTTTAGGAGTAGCTGGAATTGATATTTTTGAAAAGATAGTAGGAATTGCAACTGCTCTAAGGGATGAAGAAATTGAACAGCCGGTAGTACCAATAGCGATCCCAGCCTGTCATTTTTTTACAGACTTTAATCCTACCGAAGATTTTCGATATGACATTAATATATTCGATGAGAGCA